>CBDUSG010000009.1:0-17480 GCA_965369575.1 uncultured bacterium
GTGGGGGTGTTAAGTTTAAGAGTAAAGGTAAGGTTAAGCCTAAAAAGCGGAAGAACGCCTTCTTCGGACATGGCTCGAATCATCGACCGAAAGAACGACTCCATCTGCGGATTCATGAAAGCGGCTTTATCGGGCCGGCTTTCGCGAAACATTTTCAGGAAGGCGTCCACGTGTCCCATTATTTCTCCGACATCTGCGAGGGCAAGGAAATCGACCTCGGCCCTCTCCCGCAGTCTTCTGAACTTGCGCCTGATTTCATGGCGCTGCTTTCCGTTCAACAGATGCAGGTATTCATTCCAGTCACCGGGTAAATCCATTTCCAACGACACGCCATCTGGCTCAAAAGAGCATACTCCGTTTCTATCTTCGGCCGCTTTTACCAAGTGGGAGAACACGGTCGATTCCGGCCGCAGGCACCGCAGATCAAGTTCCGTTACGCGCCGTTCTGATAGATCGTCGAGAAGCGCGTCATAGAATTCCTTTTCATATCCGGGCGCCACGGCGAAATCGAAGTAATCACAGACATCGGCATCGCCTACGAATGAGGCCGTCATGCCGTTGATCGATAGCGGGGCGGCGCCGATCAGTTCGTCATGCATTTTAATCAAACATAAATAGAGCTCATCATCGGGTTTGAACGCCTGCCTCCACGTCTGTATCCATCGGGGCAACGTAAAAACCTGCCGCCCGTGTCGGACGCCTCCGGGATGGTCCGCGTAAGCGTCGATGGTGTCAAAGCTCTCCACGGCGGCCGCGTTTGTCATCCCGTTCAATCCTTTAAGAGGGCTCGGGAGGAATTACTCATCGTCGTCATCATCGTCATCATCTTCCTCGTCCGGAACGAACTTCTTGATATAGCCGGTATGGATATCTCCTTCCTGGAATGCGGGATCATCGACTATCCTAAGATACAGGGGGATGGTCGTTTTTATCGGCTTGATGGTGAACTCCTGAAGAGCTTTTCTTAAAACGCGAATAGCCCCGTCTCTGTTCAGATCGTAACCGATGAGCTTGGCCACGAGGGAATCATAATATATTGGCAGCTCGTATCCCTCGTACAGGTGCGTGTCCAGTCTGACTCCGGAACCGGCGGGAGGACTGTATTCTGTAATGACTCCCGGTGAAGGCGCGAAATTGAAGTCCGGGTCCTCGGCGTTAATCCGGCATTCGATGGCCCACCCTTTAAGATTGAGGTCATCGAAGTTATATTCCAGTTTGCCGCCGTCGGCCAGTCGGATTTGTTCATGGACCAGGTCCACGCCGGTGACCATCTCGGTGACCGGATGTTCCACCTGGATGCGTGCGTTGATCTCCATGAAATAGAAGTTGCCCTCCCGGTCGAGCAGGAATTCGACCGTACCGGCATTGAAGTAGTCCACGGCTTTCGCCGCGTCGATGGCGGCCTGGCCCATGGCCTTGCGCAGCTCCAGTGTCATGGCCGGCGAGGGCGCTTCTTCGATCAGTTTTTGATAGCGCCTTTGAATCGAGCACTCCCGTTCACCCAGATGGATGACGTTGCCGAATCTGTCGGCCAGTACCTGAAACTCTATGTGCCGCGGGTCCACAAGGCATTTTTCAATATATAGCGAATCATCGCCGAAGGCCGCTTTCACTTCCGCCCGGGCCACGGCGAACTCTTCCCTCAGAGTATCTTCATCCGGGCAGACTCGAATACCGCGTCCGCCCCCGCCGGCCGACGCCTTGATCATCACCGGATATCCTATTTCGCCGGCGAAGTCAACCGCCTCGTCAATCGATCCCACGCCGCCGGGACTTGACGGAACGATCGGCACCCCCGCCCGGTTAATGACCGTCTTGGCCTTGATTTTATCGCCGGCCATATCCAGGTTTTCCGGTGTCGGACCGATGAAGACTAAGCCGGCATCCTTGCAGGCGCGGGCAAAGTCTCCGTTTTCGGCCAGATAGCCATAGCCGGGATGAACCGCTTCGGCGCCTGTTTCCTTTGCCGCTCCGACGATGGCATCGATGTTCAGATAACTCTGCGCGCTCATCGGCGGACCGATGCAGACGCTCTCGTCGGCATGACGGACGTGCAGGCTGTCCTTGTCGGCCTCGGAATACACGGCCACGCTGCTTATACCCAGCTCTTTCGTCGCTCGAACGACTCTGAGGGCGATCTCGCCTCTGTTGGCTATCAATATCTTGGACAACATCGATTCCTATCCTTGTGAGGTTTTATTTTCCGATTGTGATCGATTCATTCACAATCCCAGGCTGCCCGCTATCTGTTCGTAATAAAAATCCGAGCCGCCGAACGCCAGGTCGCCTGCCACGGTCCTGCGATGGTAGAGGTGCAGGTCGTGCTCCATCGTGAAACCGATGGCCCCGAATATGCGATGCCCCACGGTGGTGACCTTGCGTCCGATCTCTCCGGCCCGCACCTTGGCGATGCCGACCGCTTTGTCGGCCGGTTTATCGCTCGCCAGCGTCCATGCGGCTTTCATGACCAGGTTGCGGGTTCCGAGGATATCGACCCACATGTCGGCCAGATAGTGCTGGACGGCCTGATAGCTGCCGATGGGCCGTCCGAACTGGACCCTCTCCTTGGCGTAGGCTACGGTCATGTCCAGAACGGCCCGCATGGCGCCCACGGTTTCCGCCGAGCGTGCCACGGCGGCCCGGTCCAGGACGGCTTTGACGATCGGCCAGGCTCCACCCACCGGGCCGACTACGCCGCCTTCATCCAGGTTTACGCTATCGAAGGCGACTTCGCATTGTTTGTCCTTCGAAATGGTTTTCAACAGGGTGACGTTCACTCCCGGGCTATTCGTATCCACGAGGAAGATGGTCAGGCCGGCCTCGGGATCCGATGCAGCATCTGTCCGGGCCACGCAAAGGATGTAATCGGCCACAAGCGCGTCGGGCACGAAGAGCTTGGTCCCGTTCAGGTCCCATCCGTCTCCTTTCCGCACGGCCTCGACACTCAGTGTGGACGGCTCGCATCCGCCGTCGGACTCGGTCAGGGCCATGGTCAGGATCAGGTCGCCGCCGGCGACCTCTGGCAGAAGCTCGCGCTTTTGGTCTTCGCTGCCCGCCATGAGCAGGGGCAGGCTTCCCAAAATGGTCGTGGAGATGAAGGGGCCGGGGCAGATGTTGTATCCCATCTCTTCCATCAACACGGCCATCTCCACGAACGACCAGCCGATGCCGTCGTATTCCTCGGGCAAGAGAAGGCCCATCCAGCCCAGCTCGGCCATCTTGCGCCACAGCTCGGGCGAGTGACCCTCGTCGCTGTCGTCCAGGCTGCGAACCAGCTCCTTTGGGCACTGTTTTTTTAAAAAGTCCCGGGCGGATTTTTGCAGCATCCGTTGATCTTCATTCAGTTCGAAGTCCACGATGGGCCTCCCTTTCTTATCTCTCCCGGGGCAATCCCAGCCCTCTGGTGGCCAGAATGCTCTTTTGTATCTCTGAGGTGCCGGCGCCGATGGGGCCGGAGATCGAGTCCAGGTAGCCCAGACCCACCCGTCCCCCAAACGGGGCCAACTTGGAACCTTTGTCCAGCAGTCCGTACGGCCCGAGGATGTCCACGGCCGTGTTGGCCAGCTTGACGCTCAGCTCTGTAAAAACGAGCTTGAGCGCCGAGGCCTCGAGTTCGGGGATTCTTCCCTGCTTCAACATACAGACCGTTTGCCAGTAAAGGTTCTCGAAGACCTCGATCTCGATGGCGATGGCGGCCAGCTTTCTTCTGACCTGGAGGTCTGCGGATAGGGGACGCCCCCGGCGAACGGTCTCTTTTGCGTATTGGATCAGCTCGTCGAGCACTCTGCGAAAAGAGCCGGACCCGATGGTCAGCCTCTCGAACTGCAGGGCGAGCATGACGTTGTAGAAGCCCCGATTCACTTCACCGACGACGTATGTCCTGGGCACTCGGACGTCGTCGAAGAACACCTCATTGAAAGAATGATTGCCGCAGATGTTGATGATGGGCCTGATCGTTATTCCGGGGGTGTCGTTGGGAATGATAATCAGGGTGGCGCTGGTGTGCGGGCGCGCGTCCGGGTCGGTCTTGACCAGCGCCCAGCCGTAGTCGGCCAGGTGGGCGCCGCTGCCCCAGATTTTCTGGCCGTTGATGACATAGTCGTCACCGTCTTCGACGGCCTTGGTTTCGAGTGAGGCCAGGTCGGACCCGGCGTTGGGCTCGCTGTAGGCCAGCCAGAAGTCGGCCTCACCCCTCGCGATCCTGGGAAGAAACTCTTTTTTGAGGTCTTCGCTTCCGACAAGGAGCAGGGTGGGCGCGGCAATCGAAGTGGCCACGCCGCCCGCGGGCGCCCGATAGTATGAAAACACATCGCCGGCAATGGATGCTTTCATCACCGAGCCCTCGCCGCCGTACTCCTCGGGCCAGGACAGCCGGTTCCAGCCATTTTCACCCAGCTTGCGCTTGAACTCCCTGGTGACATCCTGGAATTGCGGCTCGAAGGTAGGAATGGTTCCATACGCGCCCGGCCAGAATACGACCTGGTCGTCCCACTCCGGGGGCAGCTCGCGCTTGACAAATTCCTCGACTTCCCTGCGGAAGTCCATTTCTTCCCGTGTAAATTCAAAGTCCATTTCGACACCCCTCGGGTATAAGGCTTATTCGGTTTCGATAATGAACATAAGGTCCTCGTCCGCCAGCGGGGACTCGTTCTCGGCAATGATCTCGACGATCTTGCCGGCCGCCGGTGACTTGATCTTCTGAAAGACTTTCATCGTTTCGAGCAGGGCAAGAACCTGCTTTTTCTTGACGGTATCGCCCACTTCGACATACGGCGGCTGATCGGGAGCCGATCTTCTAAAAAACACTCCGGACATAGGCGCTCTTACTTCGATTCTTTTGCTCATATCTCGTCTGCTCCTGAAAAAATCCGGGCCTTGTCTTCAATTAAAACAGTGCGACACTAACGTCCTTTCCATACCGGATCGCGTTTTTCCATGAACGCGCCTATGCCCTCCATCAAGTCCTCGACCTGGGTGTTGACGGTCAATTGCGAGTGGAGGAAGCTCAGGGCCTCAACCATGGCCATGTCCGCTATCCGATAGAAGGAGGATTTGCCGAGTCCCATTACGGCCGGGCTGTATGATGACAGCTTCTTGGCCATATCCGACACTTTCTCCTGGAACAAGTCCTTGGGCACGGAATAGTTGATGATGCCGATGCGCTCCGCCTCGGCTGCCGGGATGCGTTCTCCGGTCATGCACAGCTCGGCAGCCTTCTTTCGACCCACGTTGCGGATAAGCACGGCCGTGACCATATAGGGCCAGAGCCCGCGCTTGATCTCCGGCAAGCCGAACTGAGCGTCCTCGCTGGCGATGACGACATCGCTGGACAGGCAAAGTCCCATCCCTCCAGCCAGGCAGTAACCTTCGATGGCGGCCAGGATCGGCTTTTTGCATCCGTTCATTTTGACCAGAAGGTCGGCGTAACGGCCCCGGTCGTAATGCATGCCGAGAAAGGACTGATCGCCGGTGAAGCTGCCGCCCAGATCGGCGCCCGAGCAAAAATTGCCTTCAGCGCCGGTCAGGAGTATCGCCGATACGTCCGCGTCCGCTCCGGCCTGATCGAAATATTCGTTCAAACCGGTCATGACGCCCGTATTGAGTGCGTTGCGCCGCTTCGGCCGGTTTATGGTGATCGTGGCTACTTTGTCCTTGACTTCGTACAAAACCTCTTGGTTTTCGGTCATGATCGTCTCTCCTCGTTCGTGGAGTGTCAGCCCTTAAGCCCCAGGATTTGGCGCGCTTCCTCGGCAGTGGCGATCTCGCGACCTACTTCGCGTGTGACCTTGGCCAGGGCCTCGACCAACTCCCCGTTGCTTCGGGCCTTCTCGCCGCTGGGAAGGTAGAACGTGTCCTCGAGCCCGGTGCGAACGTTGCCGCCCTCCTCGAGAGCCTTTCGGTGGAGGTCCCAGACTTCCTTGCGGCCAACGCAGATCACCTGCCAGTGAGTGCCGGGCAGCATTTCGTTCTTCAGGAGCGGCACCCATTCCGGCTTGGCCGGTTGGCCGCTGGCCACGCCCATGACCAGCGAGATGTGCGGGTCGCCCTCGAACATGCCGGCCTTCTTAAACAAGGCCACGCTCCGAACGATGCCTGAATCGAAGCATTCGAACTCGGGAACGACGTCGTTGGCCGCCATCACGTCCAGAAAGGCCTGTACCTTTTCCACCGGGTTGTCGAACAGGGTCGGCTGCCAGGCCCATTCGCCATTCGACCTGAGCTTGAGGTAGTTCAAAGACCCTGCGTTGCATGCGGCCATCTCGGGCTTGATGGCATCGAGGCAGGCCACGGGGCCGGAAATGTCGGGTCCCATTATGCCGGTGCTCTGGCAAATAATTATGCCCGGTACGCGTTCTTTAATTGCGCCGATAATCGACTTGACGACGTCGACCTCCCAAGTGGGCAGAGCGCCCATGCCCGGCTCCTGATTGCGGAAATGACAGTGGACGATGGTGGCCCCCTGGTTCCAGGCCTGTTCGGCCGCGTCGGCCATCTCTTCGGGCGTGACGGGAATATTGCCCATCTCCGGGCTGGTCAGAACACCGGTGAGGGCGCAAGTCAGTATGGCTTTGTCACTCATTCGATACCTCCTGTTAATTGTGAAGCCGGCTCCACCTCCGATGTCAAATGTGAATCACGTCGGGGAAGATCCGTGCTGCTTGGCTCTGGGCGGCAGCTTCTCCACTTTATTCCTGACGACATCCAGAGCTTCTATGATCTTTCTCCGCGTATCCTTGGGCTCGATGATCTCGTCGACGACCTGGGCGGTCCAGGAAAGAGCCACATCAAAGACGTCGACTTTTTCACGGGACCGGCTCAAGTACGCCTCATTCGCATCCTCTTCGATCCCTTTGTCGTAGATTTCCCCGTACTGCAGCTCGGAAGCCTCGACCGCGAACTGGGCGATGGGCCATGCATAGGTCAGGTCCGCGCCAAGCCCTTTCAGGCCGCTCAGGATCATGCTGCCGGAATCGGCATATGCCTCGCGCAGGACTATGCCGATCTTGGGGATGGTCGAGGTGGCATAGACATCGACGATCTTGCCGATATGCCGGAGCAGCCCTCTGGCCTCCTCTTTCTCGCCGGGGACCACGCTCGGCGTGTCCACCAGATTGACCATTGGCGTGCCATAGGCGTCGAGGGTCTGCAGGAAGCGGTAGTACTTATCGCAGGCATTGACTTCGTAGATGCTGCCCGGCTCGGCGGGATTATTGGCCACCAGGCCGACCACTTCGCCGTTGAAGCGGCAGTATCCTGTGATGAGCTGCTTGGCGTATTCGTCTTTGATCTCGAAAAAATCTGCGTCGTCCACCAGTTCCCGGATGACGTCATGCATATCGTACGTCTGATCGAGTTCATCGGGAACGATATCGACCAGCTTTTCGACTTCACGGCCGGCATCGTCGATCCGATCCCAGGCGAGCGGCTTTTCACGATAATTCGGCGGCAAGTATCGGAGCAGTTCGCGGCACGCCAGAATGGTTTCTTTATCGTCCTCGCCCACGAGGTCGCAGGTACCGCTCAGCCGCATGTGATAGTCGGCCCCGCCCACGTCGCGATCGAACTTTTCGGATGTAGCCGCCGCGGTCTGGCGTGGACCGCCCAGCCACAGGTTGCCCGAAATTCGGCTGATGAACAGGAAATCGCACAATGTCGGGAGATAGGCTCCGCCGGCGATGCAGGGTCCCATCAGCACTGTGATCTGGGGAATGACGCCCGAGTACATTGACTCGATGCGGAACATCCAATCCATACCGGCCATGGCCACGTCGCGGTACCCCAGCCGACCGCCCGAGGAATCGAGCAGGTTCACGAGGGGAATACCCCACTTAGCCGCCATTTCCAGGCACTGACAATATTTCATGATATGCTGCTGCCCGATCGATCCGCCCAGCACGGTAAAGTCCGAGGCGTAAATCATGATCGTGCGGCCATGGACCTTGGCCGTGCCCACGATGCCCCCGTCGCAGGGCGCATCCGTAACGCGTCCATCAATGCGGGCTCCGGTGGTGTTCACGCAGGTACCCAACTCGCTGAAAGTGCCGGCGTCGATGAGGATGTCGGTCCTCTCGCGGGCGGTCAGCTTGCCGCGGCCGTGCTGACGCTCGATATGCTTAATGCCACCGCCCAGCTTGTTTTTCTCTTGTATTTCCCGATAGCGTTTGATCGCTTCTTTCATTCGATTGCCCATATTTCAATAACCCCCTGATTCGACCGTGTGTTTGTCGATGTTTCAAGAATCCCCCGGCTCGATTATGCCGGTTTGATATATCGCCTTTTCTCCGGCATTTCTTCCCGCTTGTCGGCTGATGCGTGGAGAGCCTTGACGATTCGTGATCGCGTATCTCTCGGGTCGATGACCTCATGGACCGTGTACCAGGTGGTGTAGATCTTGCCCATCGTCATGACACTGAACATTTCGCGAAGAATACCCACATAGAATTCGAACAATTCGTCGTGGTTGCCCGCCTCTTTGGCCTTCTCAAGTTCCTTGTGGAACACGGCGTGCACCATCATCTCGGGGCCGGTGGGGGCAAACTCGGTTGTGGGCCAGGCGTAAATATAATCCGGCCCCATCTTGCTGCAGCCCATAACAATGTTGGAACCGCCGTAAGATCGGCGCAGCACCATGGTGACTTTCTGTGTCGTCAGGTTGGAATAGCCATGCAGGTTCTTGGCCCCATGGCGGATGACTCCCATGCGCTCCCACCGATCGCCGGGAGGAAAGGCCGTGGTGTCGGACATGGTCAGCAAGGGAATGTTGAAGCAGTCGAGAAACATCAAGAAGCGGTCATACTTATCGGAGGCGTTCGGTTCCATGATGCCGCTCAGCTCATCCGGATTACTGGCGGCAATACCGGTAACCATGCCGTCGAACCGGGCGAAGCCGACCACCAGGTTGGGGGCGAAGTCCTCCTGAAGCTCAAAGAATTCGCCGTCGTCTACGATCAGGTCAATGATCTCGTGGATGTCATACGTGAACCTGACATTATCGGGCATCACGTCGAGCAGGGCTTCTTCCCGGCGGTTGGGATCGTCGGTGGGCTCGATTGATGCCGGCCGCTCCCAGCAGTTCTGGGGCATGAACTGCAGGAGTTGTTTGCAGATATCGATGGCCTCGTCGTCGCTGTCGGCCACCAGATGACACTGTCCGGATTTGGTCATATGGAAGTCCGCCGAGCCCGCATCTTCGGACTCGATCGGGCCGCCCAGCCATAAGAATCCGGTTTTGCTGTTCATGATCAGGAAATCCGAGAGCACGGGCACCTTGGCCATTGGCCCGGTGCACGGACCCAAGACGAGTGCGATTTGAGGAATTACTCCGGAGTAATGGCAGTAGTTCCTCAGGACACGGGCGATGCCGTGCTGTCCGACGAATCCGTTTCTTATGCTGACGCGGGTTCCGGCGGAATCGAAGATGCCGATCAGCGGCGCCTGCTCCTGCCCGGCCATCTGGGCCAGCTCGGCGATCTTCCATACGCCCTGGTCGCCGAACGAGCCGGACATGACCGTGAAATCCATGGAATAGACCATGACCGGCCGGCCGCCCATCTTGGCCATGCCCATGATCACGCCGTCCCCTGGGCTCGGCTTGCCGTCGGAATCCCGGCCCGCCGTAACCTCCCGGACCACGGAGCCGATCTCCTCAAAAGTGCCCGCATCGGCCAATCGTTCGATGCGTTCTCGCGCGGTGAGCTTACCCAGACTGTGCTGCAGGTCGACTCGCTCCTGCCCGCCGGCCGCAAGGTTTTCCTCTCGGCATGTTTCAAGCTTTGCAAGATAGCCGTCCATCCATTCGCCCATGCTAACTAGCTCCTTTCTTCCAATTTCATTTTCGCCAAACCATGCTCGAGCGTCGTTATTGGCATGCCGGTTATTGGCATCTTATTAAGAGCTTTGACCTGTCCGTTCACTTCGTGCGGGGCCGGGGGTTCCTTGGCCTTGCGGACAATGTCGGTTTTCTGCGCCTATTAGTCTGCGTCGAAGTTCTCAGGCCGAGCCAGTATAACACATGCTCTGACTATCTCTGAACCGGGCCGGCCGGAGCAGGGAACAATGCCCGAAATCCACGTCTCTCTTAGCCGATTCTTACCGCCCCAGGAGGTGGCCAGGCCCGCATCGCCCTCGCTGATTTCCTCGATGGCGAGCACGCAGGGTGGAAAGTCCGACCCGCTGCCGCCGTGTTCTTCCGGTATCGAAATACCGAAAAGGTCGAAGGGCAAAACGGTGCGGCCGCTTGGTCGGGGCAATGCTCATCGAGTACCACGAGGCCTGGCAGATAGAGCGCGCCAGGTTCATACGAATGGAGGAGTACTGAAGACCGAGGTCAAATCAGGCGGGCATGCGTTATGGAAATGCCGTTCGGTGGAAAGCCATGCGTCTGCCGACTGGGGGAAGACCAGTGAGTTGCGCCATTTCCCATGTTTCTTAAATAGTTCCTCTATCGAGTTCCTCGTATGCCCGGTCTCACTCCGTCGGTGAGTATGTGAAGTCGGCGGCGATTTTTGCGCCGGGCTCGATGGTTATTTGCGCGGTCTGTTCGCCGAGGGTTTCGTGCCACGCCTTGAGCGTGTATGAGCCGGGCGGGATGTCCTCTATGGTGAACGCGCCGCTTTCGTCGGTGACCGCGAAGTATGGGTTGTCTCGAACAACGATGTAGGCGCTCATCCAGGTGTGGCCGGCGTCGCACTTGATGCTTACGATGCCGGGCTTTTTCATTTTTTTCTTTATCTTTTGCCCTTGCAATGGGAGCGCAAGGTTGAACAGTGTCTTGGTGCCGTCGAGGTATGCGTGGGTGTTGTGAAGGATGGGGTCGCTGTTTTTGATCTGTAATTTGGAGCCGACTGCGACTGCCTGCACGTGGGGGATGAAGCGGCACTTGTTGTTGTCGAGCTGGGGCAGCGCGGTCGTGTCGATGGCTTTGCCCTGAGTGATGTCTTCTATGGTTATGACCACGAATTTGATCCCTTTATCGTCGGAGATGAGCAGCTCGTCCGAGGGTATCGAGGTGGAGCAGTGTTCTTCGTTTTTCACGACTGCCAGCTGTTTCACCTCGGGAATATCGCCCGTCCACTTTACCTCGCCGGTGACGGAGCCTCCGTCGTTGACTTCGATGGCCTCGTAGGCCTGCGCCTGCGTGCATACCAGGCTCAGCGTGAGGGCGATCAGGATTGCGATTGTGCGGACTCGGCTAAAGCGCATCTGTTTTGCTCCTTTCATTCATGGCGGATTTTCTGTCTCGCGCCCGTCGCGTATCTTTTCTCCGGAATTTTGCCGATTATCATGAGGTAGTCGCTGAGCGCCTTTATCTGACGCCGGGCGTCGCCGTCGAGCACGTCTTCGAACGGGGTGCTGAGCGGCGAGTCGGGCTCGTCTTCGTCCTCGACCGGGAAGTACGTGGGCATCCGGGTTCCGGGATAGAGCGCCTGCGGGTCGAGCAGCCACCTCTCTATCCAGTCGGGCCTGAGCCTTTGTCGCGCGAGCGCGAGGTCGGGCGCAAGGTCGGAGGGCGAGAGGTCGGACCCGGTATCGAGCTGATGGCACTGGATGCATTGCAGCATCTTAAACAGTGTCGCAGCCGTTTTCATCTCGTCGGAGGCGGGATCATGCTCTTTTATCCGGATGAATGGGATGTCGATTTCATCGAGCGCCAAAAAGTAATGCGCCAGCGTCGAGGCCTGCTCGTCGGTGAATGCGAAGTCGGGCATCCGCACCTCGAGCCACGGCCTTAAGGTGAGGGGAGCCTTGATGAAATCGTACAGCCAACCGGGCTGGGTCTTGGCGCCTTCGTCATACAGCGGCGGCGGCGCGAGGCCGGGATCACCATAGAGCGCCCTGATGTCTCCGCCCTTGTTTTCGACGACGTGGCATCCGGTGCAGTTGTAGTACCATGCGAGCCATCTGCCGTCCTCGATGAGTTTTTTTCCATCGTGAAGCGTCTCTTTGAAGTCGGGATGCACCTCTTCGTCCCGGAAGCTTTTCAGCACAAGCGTGACGATGGCGGCCTCGTCGTCGGACATGAGGAACTGCGGCATTTTCTGCGCGACGGCCTCGGTCTGGTACGCCCGCGGATTCTTGAGCTTGTTGAATGTCCATGCGTCCCACGTCTGCGGGATATCGACCTTGTCGCCGAAGGCCAGTTCATCAACCATCTTCGAGCCGAAGGTGTCGAGTTCGACGCTGACCTTGTTCACGGCTTCCATTCCCTTTATCTGATGGCACCCGAAGCAGCCGTAGCTGATGATGAGCCGCTTGCCTTTCTCGATCTCCTCGGAATCTTTGATCTTTTCGTTCAGTCCGGCGGGCGCCTCGACGACCCCTTTAAGGCCTCCGAGGTATGCGACCACGTCGCCCAGCTCCTCTTCGGTCAGCCTGGGCCTCGGCATCTTTGTGACGGGATTGTAGCGCTTGGGATTCTCGATCCAGTATTTGAGCCACGCGGGAGCGGTCTTGGCCGCAATCTTCCCGAGGTCGGGCGCAAATTGGCGGGTATAGTCGGCGGAGGTGGCGCTCCCTTTTCCGTCGATTTTGTGGCATGCCTGGCAGCCGGCCCGCTCGAACACGCGCCGGCCCTCGGCGGGGTCGCCGTCGGCTGCGGGAGGGCCGAAGCCCTCACGGTCCCGATTGTCCGAGACGCTGAACAGGTAGGCGACTATGGCGGACACTTCGTCGGCCTCGAGCAGCATGTTCGGCATCCTGGTCTTCGGGGCGTGCGCCTGCGGATCGTTTATCCAGTAATACGCCCACTCGGGGCTCGTCTTTATGCCTATTCGTCTCAGGTCGGGGCCCACCTTGTCGAAGTGGTCGAAACCCTTGATGTCGTGGCAGCCGTAACAGCCGAATTGGATGATCGCCTTCTTGGCGCGGTTTAAAAGGGGAGCGCCTTCGAGGTTGAGCGTCTCCTCGTGGCACTTGCGGCACGAAGACTGTATCTCGTCGCCTTCGAGCAGCGGCTCTTGCCAATGCTCGATGCGGCCGTGGGCGGATTCTACCGAGGCCAGCGCGCGACCCTGCCCGTGGTGGCAGACGGTGCAGCCGAACTTCTCAATCGGATGATTGCCGAGGTAGAGCTCTC
This sequence comes from uncultured bacterium, assembly GCA_965369575.1. Taxonomy (GTDB): domain Bacteria; phylum Abyssobacteria; class SURF-5; order SURF-5; family SURF-5; genus CBDUSG01. Next base: position 13,076 of record CBDUSG010000009.1, read on the forward strand.
TTTTCGGATGCGTCCTGTACGGATTCTCGCGCGTCTCGAATCCGGCCTTGTCTATGGCGGTGTGGCACGAATGGCAGCGGTCGACTCTCTCCAATTCGTCTATGACCACTTGCCGGATCTTGGGCGCCTTGTTCATCTTGAAGCTCATGCCGGCCAGCGCTATGCTGTCGTAGGTGGCGCCGTAGCTGAACTCGGCCCTTTTGAGATCGGCTTCGAGTTTCTCTTTTCTTGCCTCGAGCCGGTCGATGTCTGCGGTAAGCCGTTTAAGGTTCTTCTCGGCCTCGCCCTTTTTGTTCTGCGCCTCGTCGACCTCGGCGAGCAGGGATTTTGTCTGCTCTCTCAGCGCCTCCCATCTGCGCCTGAGGGCCTCGGCCTCCGGCCGCTGGTGAAGGGCGTGCTTCCATTCGTAGAACGCCTCGTCCTCTTCGGCCTTCGAGAAGTTGAACTCCTGTGCGAGCTCGAACAGCTCGATGCCCGCTTTTTTCAGATCCTTCGAAGCCTTGGCGTGGCTGCGCCCGGTCTCGGGGGCGTCGAGCGCGGCCTCGGCGGCGGCGAGCCGGTCCTGTACTTCTTTATACTCGTCGCTTGCCTCGAGGGCGGTGCGCGCCTCCTGAAGCTCGAGCCAGGCCTTCTTGTGCTGCCGCTCGTAGAAAACGCTCTGGTAATGCTTCCAGGGGCGGCGAGTGTAAAATTCTTCGGAAAAAGCCCTGATGAACATCAATGAAAGAAGCGCGATCGCTATGAAGAACACGTGCCTGTGCGATTTGCGCTCTACGTCCTTGTTTTCCAAGACCGGCGTTCTCCTTGCGGGGCCGTCACACGGGGCGCGACGGGCTCCCTCGAGCTTGATTTATATGTTGAACCAGGGCGTGACCCAGATGTATTTGACGTTGAAAAGCAGGCGAAGCATGATCTTTATGGGCAGCGCCGTCATCGTCAGCAGCAGGAACGCCAGCAGGCTGTACCGGATCGGCCCCAGCTCTTTGATGATGGAACTCCCTTTGAGCTTGAGATAAATGTAGAACCACAAGCCGGTCGAGTAAAACGCGCCGATCAGCAGGCCGCCGAAGACCATGGCCACGTTGTAGTCGCGTATGCCCACGAGATAGGGAAGATCGACATTGGTCAGCGCAACCACCTTGTGCGGGTCCCACACGTCCCAGGGCCAGAACAGGTTCCACCCCGGCCCGCGCAAAAAAGTGCCCACCATGATCAGCATCGTCCACAGGCCCACGAAACCGAAAATAAACCCTCCCACGGCGTAGGGCCTCTCTTTCAGCGTATAGTATCCGTTGCCCTTCGGGTTTACGTCCATGTAGGGAATGGCCATCAGGCCCACTATGATCAGCGAGGGAAGAACCACGCCCGCGACCCATGGGTCGAAGTAAACCAGCATCTCCTGAAGCCCCAGGAAATACCACGGCGCCTTGGACGGGTTGGGCGTCTTGGACGGCTGCGCTATTTCCTCCAGCGGCGCGTTTACGGCAAAGGACCAGTAAACAAGGCCGGCCATCAGAAATATCATCACGAGGAACTCGAGCCTGATCAGATGAGGCCAGGTGTGAACGCGGGCAACCTCTTTTTTAGACGGCTCTTTCTTCGTCGCCATTATCGATGCCGCCTCGCTGGCCGTCGTTTCTTAAAGGTCATCCATGATCTCCGAAATCTTTTCCTTCTTACCTTTCGAGATGAGCCTGTCGTTTCTTATCGCCATCTTCAGGGCATAAACGGTAAAAAAGATCACCAGAATCAGCATGCCCGCGATCGGGATGTTGTCCGGCTTGGTGATGATGCTCAAAAAGGCTTCCACTTATTTGCCTCCTGCCAAAAGGGCTACTCGATGGACAGGTGCCCCCTACAGCGGTCCTGAGATGCCTCCGTCTTTCCTGATCCGCCAGAAATGGACCATCATCAAAATGACGGCCACCAGCGGAATGAAAATGCAATGCAGCACGTAAAACCTCAGCAGCGCCGACGGCCCCACTTGCGTGCCCCCAAGCAGCAAGAACCGCACGTCGCTCGAGGCGCTCACGAACTCCGGATGGAAGGGACCCTCATGGCCGAGCACGGGCGCCGCCCGCGCCATGTTCGTGCCGACCGTCACCGCCCATATCGAAAGCTGATCCCACGGCAGCAGATACCCGGTGAAACTCAACATGAAGGTGAGCACCAGAAGCATTACGCCCACCACCCAGTTGAACTCGCGCGGCGGCTTGTAAGAGCCCGTCATGAACACGCGAAACATGTGAAGCATCACGGTGATCACCATCGCGTGCGCCGCCCACCGGTGCATGTTGCGCATCAGCCACCCGAACGGAACGTCGTGCTCGAGATATTTCATGTCGAAATACGCCTCCGGCGCCGTGGGCCGGTAATAAAACATCAGAAACACGCCCGTTACGACCGTCACCAGAAAAACAAAAAACGAGATGCCCCCCATACACCATGTGAAACTCATCTTTACGCCCGACTTGCGAACCTTTATCGGATGGAGATGCAGAAAAACGTTCGAGATCACCATCAGCGCGCGGTTGCGCGGCGTGTCCTTGTAGCCGTGGCGGAACATCGATTTCCACAGCTGCGTCTCCAGTATCTTTTTCTGAAGCTCTTTAAGTCTGCCCATTACGTACGCTCCACCTTCGCCTGGCCGCGGCCGCTCTCCTATACGATGAGGGACGAGCCGGGCTCGCCCCACTCGCCCTGCTCATGCAGAAACTTGACGCTCTTGTCGATCAGCAGCTGCCCGTCCTCGGCAAGCACGATCTTCGCCCTCTCCAAAGGCCTCGGCGCAGGACCCTCATAGTTGACGCCGCTCCTGCGAAAACCGCTGCCGTGACACGGACACTTGAACTTATTCTCCACCTCCAGCCAGCGCGGCGTGCACCCAAGATGCGTGCACTTGGCCAAAAGCGCGTAAAAAGACCCATCATTCCCGCGCACGATCCACACGCGCTGCGTCTTCTTCCACCGCTCGCTAACCGTGCCGGGGATATATTCCTCGGGAAAGCCCGCCTTGAAAACCGAGGACGGCTCGAACAGGACCCTCGGAAACATGAATTTCAAAAACGCCAGACTCATCGCCCCCAACAGCCCGACAAAACCCGACCAGGCCGTGAGCACGAAAAAATCCCTGCGGCCGAAAAGATTGCTATCCTTCGACGAATAGACGGCCCGGGTTTTCGGCGCCTTGCCCGGCTTTTTCCCCTTTTCAACGTCCTTTGTCTCAGCCATCACGTTCCGCCAGCCTCCCCGCAATCAGTCGGGGAGGACTCGTTATCCTCATCCTCTTTTCTCTCGACGACCGTTATCGCATTCTTTATGCAAATCTGCTCGCAGAACTTGCAACCGACGCAGCCATCGACATCCACGTCCACCGTCTTTGAAAAATAGCCGCTCTCGAAACCGTCCTCCCACCGAAGACAATCCCGCGGACACACATCCACACACGCACGGCATCCGCTGCAATCGTCAACATCAACCACCGCAACGCGCCTGCTACGCTTTTTTGTCCTCGTCTCGGCTTTGGCCACCGGGAAATCTCCTTAGGCAGCAACAGGGTTGCAAGGATACCGGTTCTTGTCGAGGCCGCCGGCGCTTTGCCGCCGGGCCGTCGAAAACGCATCGACCGGATGGGCTGTGCATATGGAGATGGAGAAGGCAGTTATTTCCAATCCAGCTCATACCACGTGGTCACGGCCTTTTGGCCGTCACGGTCATCGGAGTTGCCGTCCCACACTGCGAACGCGATAGGAATCTTTGACCCTGCTTTTAGATCTATGTCGGACGGTTCCACAGCCTTCAGCTTTCTGACGAAGGCAACTTTCCATGAGCCGTTCATCCACGCGCCCTGTCCTTTCACGTTCTGCCCTTCGGCCCCCTGGCTGGTCAATGTGCCGAACCCCTCGGCGTTGAGGTCCTCGACCGCCGATAACTTCTTGGGGTTCGATCCGTAGTTTCCAGCGCCCAAACCCGTAACGAACATCGGGTCCTGGACGGAGGAGGCGACAGGTATATGTTCGGGCTTATCTATTCCCTTGGGATAGTATCCCGACGCAAACTGATACTCGTCCGCCACCATCTGCGGATAGGTGTCCTCAATATCCTGGAATCTGGTCAGGTCCAGTTGCCTGTCCATCCTCCAATACCAGATGTTCACCGGTTTGTCCTTCGCTCCCATGGTGAACAGAGGCGGCTCGGACAGCATGGGGAACATGACGCCGGCTCCGTCGGAGTAGTCCTGATGCCTCGTGAAGCGGCCTGCAGGCTCCGGATCGTCCCATTCGAGGAGGAAGGCTATCTCTTCTTTGTTATGGATCGCTTTTACTCTGACGGAGTCCACAATCTTGCCTCTTTGCCAGAGCGCCATGAGAGGTATCTCGAGCGCCGTCGCCTTTGCCCATACGTC
>CBDUSG010000010.1:0-16643 GCA_965369575.1 uncultured bacterium
TAACTACCTTCCGCCGCGGCGAGGAGTATCGGTCGGGCTCGAGGCATCCGGAAGTCGAGTTCGGCGGGACCATCGAAGAGGATCTGCAGCGCCGCGATTTCTGCATGAATGCGATTGCGATGACGAAGTCGGGCGAGCTGATCGATCCACACAACGGCGCCGCCGACATCGAAAAAAAGCTTATCTCGACGCCGGAGGACGCCGGAAAGATATTCAGCGATGACCCGCTCAGGCTGCTGCGGGCGGCGCGGTTCGTGTCGCAGCTCGGATATTCCACAGCTCCCGACGTCGAGCAGACGGGCCGCGAGATGGCCTTCACGATCACAGCGGTCTCTCGCGAACGCTGGAAAATGGAGATGGACAAGCTGCTCATGGGCGAGGACGTCGACAGGGGGCTCGAATATTTGCTGCAAAGCAATCTGCTGACGTTCATGATGCCGGAGCTAACCGTCCTCAAGGGCTTTGCTCAGAATGACGAGTATCATCACAAGGACGTGTGGGAGCACACCAAACGCGCGCTCAAGGCGTCGGTCAGGCAGATAGACGTGCGCTGGGCGCTGATGATGCACGACATCGGAAAGCCATACACGAAATCGATCGAGGACGGCAAGGTACACTTCTATCACCATGAGGTCGTCGGCGAAACGCTGGCGCGCAGCATCATGTTTCGCTTGCGATTCTCCAATGAGCAGCGCAGGAAGGTGTCGACGCTGATTTTCAACCACATGCGCCCGAACATGTACGGCGACGACTGGAACGACTCGGCCGTGCGCCGCCTGGCAAAGAACATGCGCGGCCATGTGTTCGACCTGATCGATCTGTCGCGGGCCGATATAACCTCGATGCGGCCCGAGACCGTTCGCAGGGGCCTCGACAGGCTGGATAAGCTTCGGCGGCGGGTCGAGCAAATCCTCGAAGAAGACTCGAAGGCGCCGCCTTTGCCCAAGGGTATGGGCAACGTCATAATGGAGCGCTTCGGATTTGACGAGGGTCCGCAGGTCGGCAAGTGCATCGCGCAGTTGAACAAGGCCATCGACGAAGGCGTTATCGAGCCGGGACGGGCGTACGAGTACTATATCGAGTATTTGGAGGAATCGGCGTAACCGCCGATCTACTTTTCCCGCGGCTTTTCATTCATCCGAGTGCCTCTCGACAAATGAATCCGAAAAAACATTCAACGACTTCGGACCAAACGGCTGAGGCCTCCGCGGGCAAGCGTGAGCCTTCCGAGAAAGGCCCGCCCGAGCGAATCGGCGTTTTCGGCGGGAGCTTCGACCCGATCCACATCGGGCATCTGGCTATCGCGCACGAGGCGCTCCGGCAATGCGATCTCGACGTCGTGCTTTTCATCGTAACGGCGCTCCCTCCTCACAAAAAAGAACCGGAGGCTGCAGTCGAGCACAGGCTCCGGATGGTGGAAATGGCGATAGAAGCCGAGCCGCGATTTCGGGCGTCCCGTATCGAGATCGAACGCGGCGGGGCCTCATACACGGCCGAAACGCTGAACCAGCTTCGGCGGACATATTCCGAGTCCTCATTTTATCTCATTGTCGGCGCGGACTCGGCCATAGATTTCTCGATGTGGAAGGATCCCGACTCCGTGATCGAGATGTCGCGTGTCGTCGTAGCGCCCCGGCCGGGCTTCGATCTGTCGCAGATCGAGCCGAGGCTGCGGGGCAGGGCACAGGTATTTCAGGCGCCGATGATCGATCTTTCATCGACGATGATTCGAGATCGACTGCGCGACGGACAACCGATCGAGTTTCTCGTGCCGGACGCCGTCGAACGATACATCCGCGAGCACGGCCTTTATTCCGGCTGAAAGAGGTCAAAAAGAGATGCCCGGACAATTGCGCAGCGAATACGCCGATGCGGCCCGCCGTTACGCCGAAGAAAAACTGGACGGGCGCCTGCTCGAGCACACGCGCGGATGCGCCGAGACCGCTGAGAAGCTGGCGCGCAGATTCGGCCTCGATATCGAGGTGGCACTCACGGCTTCGTACTTGCACGACATTGCAAAACAGTTCCCGAAAGAGGGACAACCCGCGCTGGCGCTCGAGATGGGCATGTCGGAAAGCGAGATCGCCCTTTATCCGAGCGCGGTTCTTCACGGGCCGTTAGGCGCGCTGATCGCGCGCAGGGAACTCGGGATCGAAGACGCCGACGTGCTGCAGGCTATCGCGGCCCACAGCACGGGCTGCGCGGGAATGTGCGAGACGGCGAAGATAGTGTTTGTGGCCGACTACATCGAGATCACACGCAGCTTCCCCGGAGCCGACGAATTGCGCAGCCGCGACGGCGTCACTCTTGACCGGCTGACATGGGCGATCCTCAGGCGCAAACTGAAATATTTGATTGACGAGAACCTCGTCATCGATCCGCGTGCGATCGCTTTGTGGAACGACCTCAAGAAGGGGCCGGAATGAACGCCGGCGCCGGCCTCCGGCTGGCACGCGCTTTACGTCTGCAATCAAATCGTATATAATGGGCGCTTACTATCCGAACGTTGAATCGTCTTTGACGGCGTTTTCATGGGAAGGAGATGGGTTGCAATGGCAAGGATGAAATTCGGGGACACTTGGGAAAAGGTTGTCAAGCGGGAGGAGTTTCCCCTTTCAAAAGCCAGGCGCGTGCTGAAAAAAGAGACGATCGCCGTGCTCGGCTACGGCGTACAGGGGCCCGCACAGGCGCTGAATATGCGGGACAACGGAATCAGTGTCATCATAGGCCAATGGCCGGGCGACAAGGTCTACTGGAAGAAGGCGATTGCCGACGGCTGGGTTCCGGGCAAGACGCTCTTTTCGCTCGAGGAGGCGACCGAGCGCGCCACAATCATACAGTACCTTATCTCCGACGCCGGCCAGATGGCGCAGTGGCCGAAGATAAAGCCGTATCTCAACGAGGGGGATGCGCTTTATTTTTCACACGGATTCTCAATCGTCTACAAGAAACAGACCGGCGTTGTGCCGCCGAGAAACATCGACGTGATTCTGGTCGCGCCCAAGGGATCGGGCACGTCCGTTCGCCGCAACTTCCTCGACGGTACGGCCATCAACAGCAGCTACGCCATTCACCAGGACCACACCGGCCGCGCCGAGGAGCGAACGCTGGCCGTGGGCATCGGCATCGGATCGGGTTACCTTTTCCCGACGACGTTCAAGAAAGAGGTCTACAGCGACCTCACCGGCGAGCGCGGAATACTCATGGGAGCGCTTGCGGGCGTCATGGAAGCGCAATACAAGTGCCTGCGCAAGCACGGCCACAGTCCGAGCGAGGCGTTCAACGAGACGGTCGAGGAACTCACGCAGAGCCTGATCCGGCTGGTGGGCGAGAACGGGATGGACTGGATGTTCGCCAACTGCAGCACGACCGCCCAGCGCGGAGCGCTCGACTGGCGGCACGAATTCCGCAAGGCTGTCACACCCGTGTTCGACCGGCTTTATAAGAGCGTCGCCTCCGGCAAGGAGACGGAGATAGTCCTGAAAGCGAACAGCAGGCCGGACTACATGAAAGGGCTCGGAAAAGAATTGGCCGAGATAAGAAACTCCGAGATGTGGAAGGCCGGCGCGGCCGTCAGGTCGCTCAGGCCCGAAAGGGTTACGGCGCAGAAGAAGAAGACCGCAAAAAAGAAGAAGTAAGGTTTGAATACGGCCGATTAGAGGTACCATCCGTGCTGATAGAGGATTTTCCGGCGCCAGAGCCGGATTTTGGTCGATTGCGCAGAGTGCTCCTCCGCCAGGTGGAGCCCGAGCGTGTGCCCCTGTTCGAGATACAGATTGATCCCGAGCTGATGTCGGCCCTGCTGGACGAGCCTGTGCCGAGCCCGTTCGAGACCGACCCGGAGCGGATAAAGGTCAAGCTTGGACAGGACATCGATCTGATGCACCGGCTCGGCTACGACTACGTCGTCGTGTGGAACATGCCCGTTTTCCCCGGCAATTTCGAAATGGCCGAGGACACTGCGAGTCTCAGCCGCGGCATGCGCTCGTGGCAGTCGGAGACGGACGGCCCGATAGGCACGCGCGAGGATTTCGAGAATTTCAATTGGCCGGATCAGACAAAGCGTAAATACACGCGCTTCGACTTCGTCTCTGAGCGTCTCCCTGAGGGGATGAAGATTATCGCGTCGCTGCCGGGCCCGTTCGAGACGACGCGCGGGCTGATGGGGATCACCGGACTCTGCTATGCGATATATGACGATCCGCAGTTGGTTGCGGATATTTTCGAGCGCACGGGCGAGATCACGCTGCAGGCAATCCGCAACCTCTCGGCCATCGATGCCGTCGGCGCCGTGATAATGGCGGAGGATATCGGCGGCAAGAACGATCTGATGATGTCGCCCGAGCATTTTCGGCGGCATGTCCTGCCCTGGCACAAAAAGATAGGGGAGGCCATCCACGAGCGCGACAAGATTTTCATTCTTCATGCCTGCGGCAAGATCGAAAAGCTGATGGACGATTTTATCTCCGATGTCAAGATCGACGCCCGCCATTCCTTCGAGGATCAGGTAACGCCGATCGAGCAGGCCAAGCGGCTTTATGGCGAGCATGTAGCGGTGCTGGGCGGCGTGGACATGGACCTGCTGGCGCGAGGGTCGGAGCAGGACGTGCGCGAGCGCGTGCGCGAGATAGCCTCTGAATGCGTTCCGGGGGGCGGCTTCGCGCTCGGCACCGGCAACAGCGCGGCCAACTATGTCCCCCCCGACAATTTTCTGGCGATGCTCGATGAGGGCCTGAAGTTCGCAGTCTGACGCTAGCAGGCCTCACGGTCGCCGCCTGCGACAGCGGACGCCGCCTATCGGTCGGACCTGATTACAAGCCTTTCCTCCTCTTGAAAGACCGTTGTGCCGAATGCGCGGGATAGACCATTCATTCGGTCCATCGCAAGCGCGGCTTCATCTCCGCGCGCCCTGTTTACCTGGCGCTTTTCGATCTTTGTCGGGTACAGAGCCAGTTTCCAGGCGGGTTTTTTCCATTCCAACATGAAGAGGAAGGAGAGGTCGTTCCGCTGCAGCGGATCGACGGCATAGTCGTCGACGAAATCGCCCGCGCTGTAAATTATCGGCTTTCCCCTGTAGACCTCGACTCCCTGAGGCGTGTGGTTGGAATGACCCCAGTAGCAGTCGGCCCCCATATCGACGATCTGCCTCGCCAAAGCCCGCATCGCCCGGGTTGGCGCTCCCCAGTTCGCGCCGACGTGCGCGCAGACGATTACGACGCCGCTCGAGCGCCGGGCTGCGGCGATCGCTTTTTCGACATATGAGCGATACGGCCCTCTCAGACCTTCTTCGCCGTAATCAATATAGAACAAGCCCCATCCGGTGTCCCGCGCTTCCCATGAGGGTTCGTTATCGGTGAGGGATACAATGGCAAAGGTTCCTCCATTTGTCGTGAAGTATGCCGGCCGGCGCGCCTCCGCCCCATCGCGTCCCGCGCCGGAATGGACGATTCCGGCCCGGTCCAGCAGGTCGACGCATTCACGGAGCGCGTCGATGCCGTAGTCCATTGAATGGTTGTTCGCAAGCGAGACGAAGTCAATCTCTGCGACGGTCAACGCATCGATTGCGCGCGGATGAGCGCGAAAATGAAACGGTTTCGCCCATGGCCTCCAGCGCTGCCCCGAGGCTGCGATGACGCATTCGAGGTTGATCAGGCGCGCATCGGCGCTCCTGAGAAGCGGCAGGGAATCGCCCCACACGTGTTCCGGCTCAAGCTCGGGATTTCGGATGATATCCTTATCTACGAGACGTCCCAGCATGACATCGCCGGTGAGGGCCAAGGTCATATCTTTTCACGCCCTTCGAATTTGGCATAAGTTTGCGCAGTCGAGAAAGGCTGCAAGCCTTCTCTATAATTTTGGAGTCGAAGAGGTGTTTTCCGCTACTATCTGAGTTGTCTGTGATGGTCAAAAAGGCGCGAAAGAAGATGCGGAGGCTTATAAGGTGGATGAGTTTCGAGCGCTCTTTCCGCCGGTGTTTCCCTTGCGCGCGGCAAGTTCCAGCATGATGCGCTCGTGCTCCCCTCTGTCATAGTGAAAAAAGCAGAAAATGATGACGCCCGCGAGATTTATCAGCGCGGTTATCGGCCCGAACAGGATTTTCATTTTGAACAGAGCCTCGGGTGTGATCTCGAGGCCCTTCTCGAACCCGATCAGATTGAGATACAAACCGACCAGAAACACGCCGACACCGCCCGCCGCCTTGCTGAACAGGGTGTAGATGCCGTAGTATGAGCCCTCGCGGCGTTTGTGGCTGGTGTATTCGTCGTAGTCGACGAGGTCGGCTATGAGCGACCACAGCATCACGTAGGCTCCGAGACCGAATCCGCTGAAGGCCAGCAGCGCGAAAACGCGAAGCGGTTTCCCCTCCACCATGAATATGGTGGAGAACAGGCCGACGGTCAGCACCGTCTGTCCAAGCAAGTAAGCGGTCTTTTTGGTCGTCCTCTTTGAGAGGCGCACCCAGAAGGCCGCCGAGCCCATCGCGAAGAACATGTAAATCGCAATGAACGCGGCGACAAGCCCTTCCATTTTCAGCCAGTATTTCGCCACGAACATCATCATCGCCGCCGTGATTCCACTGCCGATGTCGATGGTCATCATCGCCATGAGAAGAATGAAGAAGGGACGGTTCTTGAGCGAGGCGAAAAGGTCGCTGTAAAGCGTGGCAAACACATTCCTCGATACAAGCGGTGCTTTTTCCGGTTCGTGCCGCACGCGCTCGCGCGAGCCGAAAAACGTGGCGAGCGTTCCGGCGGTGACCATGAATCCGACAAGCGCCGCCGTGAGTCGGAGCGCGTTCGAAGGCTGGCCCAGGTACTCCAGCGCCCGCTCGGTAAAGGAATCGCTGAACAGCCCGAGCCCGCTGTGGAGAAATCTTATGACCTCATCCGAGAATTCGAGCGCGATGTTGGGCAGGATGGCGCCCGCAAGCTCGCCGATTTTAGTAAATGCGAAGTTGAAGGCGAAGACGCTCGAGCGCTCATCAGGGTCGGGGCTGAGCTCGGCGCCGAGCGCCAGATAGGGGACCGCGACCACCGTATAGTTCGCATACAGCAGCGAGAGCATCACCGTCGCATACACGAAAAGCGGGAATCCGCCCAGAGATGCCGGCGGCGCCCACGTCAGATAGACCACTATGCCCAGCGGGATCGCGCCCCACAGCAGGTATACGCGGCGGCGCCCCATGCGCGAATGCGTGTGATCGGAGACAAATCCCATGAGCGGGTCCGTCACCGCGTCCCAGATGTTGCCTATCATCATTGCGAGACTGACGTACGCAGGGCTCAGACCGATGATGTCGGCGTAATAGAAGAGCAGATAAAGCGCGATCATGTTGCGGATCAGCCCGCTGCCCATCCCCGCGAAACCATACGCAGTCTTTTCGCGGAGCGATACTCTGGCGTCTGAATCGTTCATTGAATAGCCGCCCATGGGCGCACTCGCCCGCCGGGTTGTGTTTATTGTCGGATTGCCGGACCTACCGTTGCTATAGTATACTGACCGGACCGTGCTGAAAAATCTCTCCCGACGATTTCCTCAAGGAGGACGTTATGACTGCCGTAACCGTAAAGTGTCCGCGTCCGGCGGCAATGCTCGCGATTTTATTTCTGATCATGGCATGGACGCCTCGGGCGTGGGCCGACCAAATTGTTCTCGACAACGGCGACAGAATCAGCGGACAGATAATATCTATTTCCGACGATAAGATTCAAGTCGCGACCGATTATGCAGGAGAGATCGGCATCGATTTCTCACGTGTTGTCGACATGAAGAGCGATAGGGTCGGCCGCATCATGCTCGAAAACGGCGACATCATAATCGGCAGGATTGATTCGATTTCGGAGGGCGAGATCGCCGTCAGTTCCGAGACTCTCGGCCGGATACGGCTTCCGCGGGCCCAGTTACAAGGCTATGACGCGAGAGAGGTTGTCTCACTGGAAGAAGAGCGGCAGCCTGAGGAACCGGAGCACGAGGCTGCTGTCTGGAGCGGATCGTTCTCTGTCGGCGGTCAGCTCCAGCGAGGCAACACCGACACGGCGGACCTGCATGTAGAAGCGAAGGCGAAGAGGACCGCCGCCCGCGATGAATTGCATCTCCGGTTTTATTCCGATTACGGCGAGACGGACGGCGAGACGGACTCGAACAAAGTTTTCGGACAGGCCAAGCTGAAAGTGTTCTACGCGGAACGCCGCTATGTGTTCGGCCTGACGGACATGGAATATGACGAAATGGAAAATCTCGATCTGCGCGCCCAGGTTTTCGGCGGACTCGGCCGCATATTTATTGATGAGGAAAGGAGCAACCTGCTGGGGGAGGTCGGCACCGGACTGACGGGTGAATTTTTCGACGACGAGGGCGATGAGGAAACTCTCGAGGCAAGCCTCTGGTTCAATGTGGAATATCGGCGGAGCCTGTTTGAGAGCCTGGAGTTCTATCAGGCGCTGACTCTGCAGCCGAGCCTTGGCGATATCGGCGACTTCAGGCTGCGTTCCGAGAGCACGCTCACTGCGCCGCTGGGAAACAATTGGGCGATAAAATTCAGCCTCATTGATGACTACGACAGTGCCCCCGAGGCCGAAGATACCGAGAAAAACGATCTGCGCCTGATCTCATCGGCGGAATACACATTCTGACCCGGCCGGGCGAAAAACCCGTACCGCCCCTTGTCAGTGCGCGACATCTGGATTATAGTTGTAGCGAATCGATGACATGGGCAAAGGCTGAGCGACGGAAGTCCCGGCATGTTCGGGCAGGCTGGAAAATTACCGAACTCCTTTTTCTCATGACTCTCTGTCTGGTTTCGGCCGCCGGCGCCGCCGAGCGCGCCGAGGATACGAAAGGGGGTAGTGAACCGATGGAAATCCGGAGCAGCGCGTTCAACGAAGGCGATACGATCCCCAAAAAACACACCTGCGAGGGCGAGGATGTCTCGCCGCAGCTCTCGTGGCCGGCTGTGCCGGAAGGAGCAAAAAGCCTCGTCCTTATCTGTGACGATCCCGACGCCCCCGTGGGCACCTGGGTGCATTGGGTGCTGTTCGGCCTCTCACCGGCGACGACCGAACTGCCCGAGGACGTGCCGGACGGCGAGCAAGTCCTCGAGGGGGCGAAGCACGGCCGCAACGACTTCGGCAACCTCGGCTACGGCGGTCCGTGTCCGCCGCCCGGCCCGACTCACCGCTACTACTACAAGCTCTATGCGATCGACATCGAGCCCCCGCTCGAGGCCGGCGCGACCAAGGCCGAGGTGATGGCCGCAATCGAAGGCCACGTGCTCGCCGAGGCACAACTGATGGGGCGCTACGCAAGATGAACGCAGGAGCGTCGCGCGCTTTCTCAGCCGTGAACGCCCACGCGCAACCTGAGGAACTTTCCGAGTATGACGAATGAAAAGAAGGCGTTTCAGGACATTGTGCCAAAGGATTCATCCCGACGGCATTGCTACGGCTGTGGCGCTGACAATGAGCGCGGCCTCAAAATAAAAAGCTATTGGGACGGCGATGACAGCGTCTGCCGCTGGAAGCCGCAACCGTTCCACTCGGCCGGTCCGCCCGGCTCGCTCAACGGCGGCGTGGCCGCCGCGCTGATCGACTGCCACAGCGTGTACACCGCGATCGCGACCGCATACAGGCTCGAGGGCCGCGAGATGGGCGAGGGTGAAGGCATCGATTGTGTGACCGCGAAACTGACGGTCACGTATCTGAGAGCGACCCCCATGGATACTACTCTGGAACTTCGCGCGCGCGTCGTCAAGAAGGGAAACCGCAGCGTGACCGTCGAGACCGTCCTCAGCGCCGACGGCGAGCAGTGTGTCCTCGGCGAGGTCGTAGTCGTCCGCATAACCCCAGAGACGCAATAATACCGCCCGCGGACAGTCTCCAGTTCTGAAAGATCCCCAGATTTCGCCGGTCATCGAAAACAGGGAATAGATTGCGGGTGTGTCCGGCAGGCGTCACTCGCCGTTGCGGCCGAAGAAGTTTCGGACGGCGCCCACGAGGTCGGCGGGCTCTCTTTCGAAGGTGTCGCGCATGAAGATGTTCTGGATGGCCGAGCGCTCGATGAGCATGAGCGCGATGTCCCCGCGCTCCTTCGGGATGAGGTAGAACCTCTCGCTCCATTCGTTGGCTTCACCGATCATGTATCCCTCGATCAGTTCTCCATCGCTGAAGATGATCTCGACGGGACGTCCGCTGGATGGCCGGCTGGATGAGAAAAGGCGCTCGCCCGAAAAGCGCTTTATCTTGCGGATGAAGAAAACAGCTTTGAGTTCGGAAAATTCGATGACCATCCTTGCATCGAGCGACGGGGCGTCTTTGGGAAGAAACTCGAATACGCTGCCGTCTATGTCCCACGAGACAAGGACCCCTCGTATCGAGCGTCCATCGACAAAGCGCACGATGGTCTGTCGTTGTACGTCCGGGCATCTGTAAAGAAATGTATAGCCGCCTATCGAGACGATGTCCTTATCGCTTATTTCCTTACGGTAGTCGCAGGCGACGTTGTTTACGAATATCTGGTTCTGATGCAGCGGCTGGACGAACACGACCGTGCCGGCGTCGGTTCGGGCGGTCGTTATCTTTGCGTGCCAGTCGGCCAGCGAATCGTGTGGGAGCACGATGTCCGCCTTCTTATTGCTCCCGACAGTCAGCGAGTTCGTAGCCCTGATCTTGCCCATCCGTTTCAGATTCACCGGTTTCATCGCGTGCTCGGTGGGATTCTTGACAATTTCGAGCGAGCCGACAAGCTCTGTCGCGCCGAACACATATCTCCTCACGAGATAATACAGGAACGACAGTCCCGCAAGCCCGAGAAGCCATTTAGAAGCCTTCAGGGCGTAGACCTTCGCCAACTTCATGACTTCTGCCAGCTTTTCGTATGCGGGGGCGGTTTGAAGCTCGCGCCGGCCCCACCGGGACGCGCCTGTTTTGGAATAGAATTTCACCGGTATGCTGTCCGGGTATATTTTCACGCCCTTGTCCGCGGCCGTAAATGAAATGGCTCCTTTCATCTCCCAGCCGTCGTCCAATTCGAGGTCTTCGTTGGCGGCAAGGAACAGGTCGGCGAAGAGCTTGCCGTTGGCAACGCGATACTCCGGCACAAAGGCGAGCCCGCGCGGAAGATCGAAGTTGTGGCTCATGGTTATGGAATCGATGGCGAGGTTTCGCGTCGGCGTGAGTGACGCCGTCACCCGATACTGTCCTCGCGCGGCTATCGGGCCGAACAGTAGTCTGGTCTTAGGGACGGACTGCCCCTGTTGACGGGAAAGCTCGACGCGCTCATCCACCGCAAGCGCCCTCTGCGTTTCCCCCTTCGGCCGGCGCGATTCGCGGTAACCGTCAGTGATGGCCTTTTCGAAGGCGGAGGCGACGTGCTGCCGGACGTTTTTGATCTCTTCCTGAATCTTCCCTTTCAGGCTCAGTTGCGGCGGCGAGATCACCAGTAACTTGTCCGAGGGCAAAACCAGGCTGATCCTGCAAACATACTGCCCTTGTCTGTCGGGAAAGATAAGGCGGAAGTTCTGCTCCCAAGGCTCTCCGCGGCAGACGATCTCCGACGGGAAGATGGGAATGGCCTCGGAATAAGGCTTGCCGCTCTCGGCGGTGACCTCGGCCACGACGGAGAAGGTGGTGCCCATCACCGCCTCGGTGCTGGGAGTGAAACGAAAGCGCGCCACCTTTTCGAGGTCGGGCGCGAGAAGCAGTCCGAAGTCGCCGGTCAAAAGCTCGACATCTAATTTCATCTTCGAGCGGTTGACCCATTCGACAAACCATTGGAGGTCCGACTCGACCTCCGGATCTATCGGAGCCTCGAACTCGAACCATCTCTCATCGGGAAGCTTGCCCGCTTGCTGCCGCTTCAGCATAGTGAAAGTGATGACGTTTGAAATGTCCTTTGGCGGGTTGTTCTTGTCGTCGCTGAGCCATAGCAGGATTCGGGTATTGTCGGGGTCCTCTTCGTAAAATCGCCGAAGCTCACGCAAGCCTCGTTCCATGCCGCCGGGAAGATTCGTGGCGTATTCTGTCGCGCCGAACTCATCCACCACGGAGATGATTCTCGCAATGTCGTAGGAACTCCTTATTCGCGAGCGCTCGACAAGACGGGCTTTCCCTCCGAACGTTATTATGGTGATCCTGTCGCCAAGCTGGGCCGAGGACACGAACTGCTTGGCTTGGTCCTTGGCCTCATCGAAAAGGTCTTGCATGCTGGTGCTGATGTCGATAATGACCACCAGCTCGCGGGCCCTCTGAGCAAATGCCGCCTGGGTGGCGCAGAGCAGAGAAATGGATATGATAATGCAGGGCGGGACTCTGCGCAGAACTCTCTTTAGCGTGCCCACTGCCATTCTTGCGCTCCAAGCGTTGTCGCGCGGCACACATCTACCCACTCACGCTGCCATGCATAAAGCGACGATCTTTTCTTCTCCGGGAAGATCAGCAGCGCGCGGTTGTAAGGAGCTTTGCCTGATAATTGCTCCAACAACAAAACTGTTTCTTAACAATTATACCATTTTCTCTCGCGAAAAGTCAACCTCGATCGTCACCTGGCATGTAACAAAGCTGCGTCGAGATGAGCGCTGTAAGCCGTTACGGTAAATGATGTTGTAGAGTTTCGGCAATATTCTCACAGGGTTCGCAGAGATCATGGAATCAATCGGATTATGTACCGTTATTCAGGAAAATTGCAGCCGGTCATGAGCGTCGTTTCATGATTTCGATTGAAAAAGGTGCCGGTTTATGATAGATTATGATGATTTGGGGGGCGTATATACTCCGGCGCGAAGGGATATGATCGCGTGAAATATTATATTTGCGACAGGTGTGGGGCAAAAATCGGGCCGGATGAGTTGAGGTACTCTCTCAAAATGAGCGTCTTCGCCGCATATGACACGCTTAGAATCAAACTGGCCGATCTCGGAAAAGACCATGAACAGGAGATTCAACGGCTGGTAGAAGAGATGCGAAGCATGAATCCCAAACGGCTGGAGGAGGACGTGTTCAAGGAGTTGAGTTTCGATCTATGCAGGCCTTGTCATCGGCAATTTATCGGGGACCCACTGGGGCGAGAGCGCGGCCGGAGCGAGGCCCCGGCATCGCTGCCGCCGTTCGACGTCGACGAGTTCTTGCGCCGGATCCGAGATTCATGATGCGACCGGGACACCCAAAAGGGGATCGAGCCGGCTGTTGAGACCGGGAGGGCCTGCGGGAGGCCGTATAGGATGCCGAAAAACGCGCTTATAGTAGTGGACATGCTCGTCGACTTCATCGATAAAAGCGGGACGCTCTACTGTGGTCCGACGGCGGAGAAAATTGTCCCATTCATCAAACGCAAGATCGACGAAGCGAGAGAGGCCGGAGATCCGATCATCTATATGACGGACAGTCACAGGCCGAATGACCGCGAATTTCAGATGTTCCCCAAGCACTGCGTCACGGGAACACAAGGCGCCGAAATAATCCCCGAACTCAAGCCCGGCCGTGATGATATCATCGTGCGTAAGCCGACGCTTTCGTGTTTTTATCGAACCCGCCTGGAGGCTGTTCTCAAAAAGAGCAGGACGAAACACGCAGCAGTGACGGGAGTATGCACCTCGATCTGCGTGATGGACGCGGTCGGCGAGCTTCGCAATCGGGGTTTATCCGTTACCGTCTTCAAAAAGGGCGTGGCCGATTTCGACCGGAAATTCCACAGATTCGCGCTGCAGCGAATGGAAAAAACATATGGGGCGGAAGTGATCTAGTGTCGTGTCCGATTGATCACGGCCGCGCGGCCATCCGGGCTCCCCAACATAGGCCTTGCAGAACCGATGCGGGATTTCAAGCTGAAAGATTCAAGGCGCGTTTACGAAGGCCGAGTGATAGATGTTTCGGTTGAGACGGCACTGCTGCCGAACGGGGCGGAAATCAAGCGCGAGGTCGTGCGGCATCCCGGCGCAACGGCCATTGTGCCGCTGATATCGCCCACCGAGGTGATACTCATAAGGCAGTTCCGATATTGCGCCGAGAAGGAACTCTGGGAGATTCCCGCCGGCACTCTCGAGCCGGATGAGACACCGCTGGAGTGCGCCAAAAGGGAGTTGATCGAGGAAATCGGCTACCGGGCCGGCGAGATGTCGCCATTGGGCGGCTTTTTCACCTCTCCCGGTTTTTGCACCGAGTTTCTGCATCTGTTCCTCGCGACCAGACTCGAGCCATGCGAAGCGGATCGTGACGCCGACGAGCAGATCGTCGTGCGAAGAGTCAGCCTCAGGGAGGCGTTTCGCAAGTTAGACAGCGGCGAAATTGTCGACGCCAAAACCATAGTGGGGCTCTTAAAGCTCGCTCACCTGCGCCCCGAGACTATGAAAACATGAAGATTCACGGCAGGAGGAAAAAATGAGCAATTTCGAAGCAAAGGATGTGCGCAATCTGGGACTGATAGGCCACGGGGGGACCGGCAAGACCTCTCTCGCCGAGCATATCCTAACTAAAACCGGCAAGACCAGCCGCGCCGGATCCATCGACGCAGGAAACACGGTCGGCGACTATCTGGAAGAAGAAATCGCACGGAAATTCACGATATCACTCAAATTGATGCACACCGAGCGAAAAAAGACCCGCATTTATATGGTCGATAATCCCGGCTATGCCGATTTCGTGGCCGAAATGGTCGCTTCTCTCTCGGCGCTCGACAGCGCAATAGTGCTTGTCGACGGCAGCGCCGGCATCGAAGTCGGAACTATAGCCGCCTGGCGCCGCTGCGAGGAGAACAGCCTCCCGCGCGCGATTTTCGTCAACAAACTGGACAAAGAGCATAGCGACTTCTACAGCGTGCTCGATTCTCTCCAGAGCAACTTTGGCTCATCCTGCATTCCGTTTGCGCTCCCTGTCGGCGCGGCGGGAGCGCTCAAGGGCGTGGTCGGTATCTGGAACACGAGCGATGAGTCGCAGGCGCCTGAAGAGGCGCGCGAGCGGTTCGCCGAGTATCGCGAGAAGCTGATCGAGGCCGCAGCCGAGACCGATGATGAACTCACGGAAAAATACCTCGAGGACGGGACCCTTTCCAACGAGGAGATTGCCAGGGGCCTGAGGGCCGGCATCGCCTCGGGCGACATAGTGCCCGTTCTCTGCGGCGCGGCGACGGCCGAAATCGGGGTCGAGGAACTGCTGGATTTCATGGTCGACTGCCTGCCCTCGCCCCTTGATGCGGCGGACCGCACAGCAAAGGACAAGGCCGGCGAGGAGGTCGAAATCAAGCCCGATCCCAACGCGCCGCTGGCCGCGCACGTGTTCAAGACAATGACCGATCCATACATCGGCCAGCTGACATATTTCCGTGTATTTTCCGGCACGGTAAAAACCGATCGGGGCTTTTACAACGCCAATGAGGGCGTCCACGAGCGCATCAGCAATCTTCTCATAATGCAGGGCAAAGAGCAGACCAGCGTCACCTCGGTCGGGCCCGGCGAAATCGCGGCAGTGCCCAAGCTCAAGTCCACATCGGCCGGAGATACGCTTTGCGGCGAAAAGCAGCTTCTTTTCTTCGACAAGATCGAATTCCCCGAGCCGATGGTGCGGCTGTCGGTCAAACCTAGCTCGAGGGCCGACGAGGACCGCATCATGAACGCGCTCAACCGCATATCGGAAGACGATCCGACTTTCAAGGCCTATCGCAACAAAGAGACGCGGGAAGAGATAATAGCCGGCATGGGCGATCTGCATCTGAGCGTCATCATGGATCGGTTGAAGAACAAATACAACGTTTCGGCCGAGACTTCACTTCCGACAGTCGCCTACAAAGAAACGATAAAGTCGTCCACGACCGCGCGCTATCGCCACAAAAAGCAGTCCGGCGGCCGGGGCCAGTTCGGCGAAGTGGAGATCGAACTAAGCCCCAAGCAGCGCGGCGATGGCTTCGAGTTCATAAACAATATTGTGGGCGGCGTCATCTCGCGGAATTTCATTCCCGCCGTCGAAAAGGGAGCGGTCGAGGCGCTCCAAAACGGCATCATTGCCGGCTTCCCCGTCGTCGACGTCTCGGTACGCCTGTTCGACGGCAAGATGCACACGGTCGACTCCTCGGACATGGCCTTCCAGATCGCGGGCTCGATGGCGCTGAAGAAGGCGGCCTCACAGATCGAGATGGGTCTGCTGGAGCCGATCATGGAGGTCGAGGTCGTGGTCCCGGAGGAGTTCATGGGCGACATCAGCGGCGACTTCAACTCCAAGCGGGGACGCGTGCTCGGCATGGAGCCGGGCCCGCACGGGCAGGTCATCCGCGTGCTCGTGCCCGAGGCCGAGACACTCAACTACTCGGCCGAACTCCGGTCCATAACCGGAGGCCGCGGCAACTTTACGATGAAGTTCTCCCGTTATGAGGAGGTCCCCGCGCACATAGCCCAAAAACTGGCCGAAAAGGCGCAAAAAGAAAAGGAAGAGGCGGAAAAATAGGCTGGGGGACCGTCACGCAGAAAGCATCCACCGGGTCCGGGCCGCTCGGGTCCGGACTTTCATTTTTCGGGGCTGATCTCAATCATCGATTTCGCCCCGATCTTTTTGTCGGCGATTGCGATGTCGCCGCTTTTATCGCAAAATATGAAATATGACGGACCTCGTCCTGATATTCTCAGCCTCGTTCGGGATCGGCTTCAGCGGCGCCGTTATGCCGGG
>CBDUSG010000011.1:0-16274 GCA_965369575.1 uncultured bacterium
TATTCCGGGGACAGTATACCTAGGGTTATTCCGGGGACAGTATACCTCTTTCTTCCTTTGACGGGGACGCCCGGCACAACGCGGCGCTAACCGACGACCCGTCAACCTCTCAGCTTCCTCCACAAAATCGGCACTGCCACACGGACGTCCAGTCCGTGCTTTCTCTCTCAGCATCCCCACTTGCTCCGGATCGCTTCGAAGCAGTTCCTTCCAGTCGAGGTCCAAATCAAACGGGTCAACTTCGGTGACCAGCGGATCGCTCACTCTTGATCTCACCCGCAATGCCGCGCTTGACCACGGATAGTCCCACGCATATTGTGCAAGCTTTGCACGAACGGGATTGCGTTCAACGTATCGCACTGCCGCTATGAGATGACGCGTGTCCAGAGGGCACGAAAAGAATCGCTCCTGAAAGAGATGTCCTCTTATTTCCTGCCTGAAGTTGACCAAGCGTGTGTAAAGACGGTGCGCCTCTCCTATGCCACGCGCCAGGCTTTCGGGTCGCTCCGGGACGGCAATCAGGTGAACATGATTTGACATCAAGCAGTACGCCAGGAAAGTCACACCGAACCGTGCGCCCTGCTCCGATAGCAACCGCAAGTACTCCACGTGGTCGCTCTTGGAACCGAATATGCGCATCGACCGTACGCCACGTTGTGTGATATGGTGCGGGCAACCCGGCAACACTACCCTTGCCATTCGAGCCATGCGCGCATCCTATCATTTCGCCATATCCATGTCAATAAAATAGGTATACTGTCCCCGGAATATCCCCCCGGAATATCCCAGGAATCGAAGCGTCAGGATTTAGGGGATTTCACGGATTTTCTCTGATCCCGGGCGCGGCACGCCCCTACGAAATCCCCCTTGCTGCCTTTATGGATTCCCGCTCCCCGATCGGAGCCGGGGACAGGCTTCGCGGGAATGACAGTAAGGGTGCGGGAATGAAATCTGCGCCGTTCCGCGAAATCCGGCTTCCCCCGGCCGACTCCTCGGCCTGCGGAAACTTTTCCCTTCGAGATGCGAAGCATCTCATGTCTGCGGCGACTCGCCGCAATCCCGGCATTTCGCATCATAACTCCTCGCGGTACTTTCGATAAATTCCGCGGAACTGGTGATATGTCAGCCCCAGGGTGCGCGCGGCCCTTCGCTGGTTGAATCGGACCTCCCTGAGCGCGTTTTTGAGCAGACGGACCTCGAGCTCGCGCACGGCCTCGCCGAAAGGTTTATCAATGGGGATGTCCGCCGGCGCGACCACAGCGGCTCGCGCCGGCTCGGCGGGCTCTGTCACCCCAAGAAAAAGCCCTTTTCGGTAGGGCGAGCGGAACGGGTCGAAGTCGATCTCGGTTATCTGCGCCGAGTCGCAGCGGTAAACCGCGCGCTCGACGACGTTTTTCAGCTCGCGCACGTTTCCCAACCATGCGTGGCCCTCGAGCGCCTCGATGGCCTCCTCGCTGAACTCGGGCATCTCGTCGCGCTCCATCTCGAACGACATTCGCGCGGCGAAGTGGTTCGCCAGCAGAAGAATATCCCCCCGGCGCTCGCGCAGCGGAGGCAGGTAGAGCACCTCGAACGAAAGGCGGTCGAGCAGGTCGCTCTTGAATCGGCCCTGCTCCGTCAGCGCGGGCAGGTCGGCGTTGGTCGCGCCGATGATGCGCGCGTCGGCCCGAATCGGCTCTGAGCTTCCGACCTGCTCGAATGTGTTGTACTCGACCACGCGCAGAATTTTTTCCTGCACCTCGATCGGGATATTGCCGACCTCATCGAGGAAAAGCGTGCCGCCCGATGCGGTCTCGAACCGGCCCTTGCGACGGCGTACCGCGCCCGTGAACGCTCCCTCTTCGTGTCCGAAAAGCTCCGACTCGATCAATGTCGGCGATAGGGCCGCACAGTTGAGCGCCACCAGCGGCCCCTGCCAGCGCGGCGAGAGATAGTGCAGCTTCGAGACGGCCAGCTCCTTGCCCGTTCCGCGCTCGCCTATTAACAGAACGGGCCTGTCCACCTTTGCGACGCGCGAGAGCCGCTCCTTAAACTCGAGAAACACCTCCGACTGCCCGAGCGCATCCGTCACGGACACATGCGGGATCGTCGGCTCGCTTTCATCCAACGTTCTGGCCCTATCTGTCATGGCTATTATCACCAGTTATTAATGTAATCAACTATCTCTTAGCATATTATACCACATAGGCGCCAGCCCTGTCAAGCACAGAAGCCAATTGCATATATGCACTTACAAGCTTTCGGCATTTTTGGCACGCTCCATGCTCATACAGGTCGATGCCGAAGCAATAAATCAGGGAATGGAGGACACATCATGGGAATATTCACCAGATTTCGCGACATCGTCAACTCGAACATCAACGTCATGCTGGATAAGGCCGAGGATCCGGAAAAGCTGATCCGTCTCATGATCCAGGAGATGGAGGACACGCTCGTCGAGATTCGGGCCTCATGCGCCGACGCGATGGCGATGAAAAAGAAGGTGCAGCGCGCCAGCGAGGACGCCGGCGCCCGCTCCGAACAGTGGGGCAAGAGGGCCGAGCTGGCAGTCGGCAGGGGCCGCGAGGACCTGGCCCGCGAGGCGCTGATGGAAAAGCGCCGCTATCAGGAGCGGATCGAGACTCTGGAGAGCGAGTCGGCGCAGTGCGACGTCCTGATCGAGCAGTATCAGGCCGACATCGTGCAACTCGAGAGCAAGCTCGGCTCCGCGAGAGAGAAGCAGCGCATTCTCGTGCAGCGCCACACGCACGCGCGGAACAAAAAGCGCGCCGAGATGGACATCCGACGCGTCGAGACCACGGACGCGATCCTGCGCTTCGAGCAGTTCGAGAACCGTATCGAGCGCATGGAAGCCGAGGCCGACCTCGTCAACTACGGCCGCAAGCCGACGCTCCAGGACGAGATCGCGGCACTGGAGACCGACGAGGATATCGAGAAAGAGCTGCGGGCCTTGAAGAAGTCGGCCTCGAAGAAGCCCGAGGACAAGCCCTCCGCATGATCCCCGCAAAAGATCGAGCGAGCGCAGCACACGCGGCGCATAGAGACAGCAAACGAGCGGGAAAGGCTCACGACGAGCCAAGAGGAATGGAAAGATGAAA
Source organism: uncultured bacterium (assembly GCA_965369575.1). Classification (GTDB taxonomy): domain Bacteria; phylum Abyssobacteria; class SURF-5; order SURF-5; family SURF-5; genus CBDUSG01. Next base: position 3,099 of record CBDUSG010000011.1, read on the forward strand.
AAGAAGAGCAGGCAACTCGATCCGGTAAATCTCGATTCGGGCCAGCACAGGCATCTCGCCAAAATCATTGAAAACTTGCGAAAAGATGTCGTTATACCTAATAATAGAAGCGGCGGCGCGTCTATGGAGTCCACGGACGAGGCGCCGGAATCCTCGACCGCTGAACGAAACAGGTTTTTTCGCGGACGCGCCGGAGCGTTCCACAGGGGCCTGTCAGGGGTTGCCCAGAGAATCCCCGCTTAACTGATTGGGAGTCTGTCCGATGACGGCGGTACTGATAGTAGGAATAGTTTTCGGCTCGATCGTAGCGATATTCGCCATTATTTTCGGGTACGTTCTGATGGCGAAAAAGATGAAGCGCGGAGGCTCGCTGCGCCAGAGCGAGCAGCTCAACGCGGAAGAGACGAAGCTGATTCAGGAGATTCACCAGGGGCTTTCGCGGATGGAAGACAGGATTGAAGCCCTCGAGACTATCCTCTGCGACCGCGAAGCGGAAGAAGCAGGGAAAAGAAAGGAAGATCGAAAATGACCAGGCTGACTGAAAGGCGACGGGGACGGCTCTATAGGTCGCGACACGGCATGATATTCGGCGTCTGCAAAGGCATCGCCGACCATCTGGATTTCAAGGTCGTCTGGGTGCGAGTTGTCGCCGTCGCTATCCTGCTGCTCACCACAATCTGGCCGATAGTCGTCCTGTACCTCGTGGCGGCCGTGCTCATGAAGCCCGAACCCGTTTTGCCGCTCGAGACCGAGGAGGCCCAGGAATTCTATAACTCGTACACGTCCTCTCGCAGCCTGGCGCTTCATCGCCTCAAGCGCACGTTTGACAACCTCGACCGCAGAGTCCAGCGCATGGAGAGCGTCGTCACAGCGCGCGAATACGACTGGGAGCGCAGATTGAACGAGGGTTTCTAGGCAGCGACTTCACGCGGCCCGGCGCCTCCGACGACCGGGCCCGATACTTCCAGCGGCGGCACGAAACATCCAATGTCTAACCATCAATGGGGACGTTTATGCTCTGCAGCGGGAAAAAAGAACGGAAAACCGGCCAGGCAGCCACGGACCTCGACAGGGGTCATCCGGAGGGTTCCATCGCATCTTGCGGAAGGGGGCGGAAAATGTCAAACCAATTTGTTCCCGACGGCCTTGCTTCGGCGCGCTCGTCCGAACGAGTCGGAAAGCTTCCGCCCCCGCGGAACCTCGCCGTGGCCGGCGTCCTCGCTCTCGTCTGCTCCGTCTTCCTTATGGGCGTGCGATGCGGCGGGGCCGGCGCCAAGCAGACCGACTTCCGGACAGTCCGCATCTCGCGCGGCGACATCGAGCACCGCGTCATCGCAACCGGGAAGATAGAGCCGTACTCGAAAGTTGAAATCAGGTCCAAGGTCAACGGCATCATCGAATCCATCTATGTGGACGAGGGTGACGCCGTCGTCAAGGGACAGCCTGTTATGGAACTGGACAAGGACATCCTCGTCACGCGCGTCACCGAGGCGCAGGCTGCCCTGGAAAAGGCGCGCGCGCGATATGGCCAGGCCGGGATCGAGGCCTCGACCGTCGAGACGGAATCGGCCCGTAGAAAATATGAGCGCGTGCGGCGGCTTTTCGCCGACGGTCTCGTGTCGGAGGAGGAGACGGAAGACGCCTTGACCGCGGTCTCCGTGGCCGAGCAGGCCTACCGCTCGCGGCAGTCGGCCGTCGCGATGGCCAGGGCCGAGCTCAGCGCGGCCAAAGCCGCCCTCGAACGGGCCGAGAACGAGCTGGGCTATGCCACGATCGTCTCGCCGATGGACGGCATAGTCTTGAGCCGCGACGTCGATGTCGGCTCCGCCGTCGCCTCGGTGGTCTCCACGATGGGCACTCTCCTCATGACGCTGGGCGACATGCGCGAGATCCATGTGGTCGGCGACGTCGACGAGAGCGACGTCGGCCTGGTGCGAGAGGGCATGCCCGCGCGCATCACGGTCGAGTCCTACCCGGACAGGAAATTTCGTGGAACCGTGAAGAAGATTTCCCCGCTCGGGGTCGAGAAAGACAAGATCATGAATTTCGAGGTCGAGATCACCATCGAAGAGGCCGACGTGCCACTGAGGACAAACATGACGGCCGACGCCGAGATCATCGTCACGGAGCACAAGGACGTTCTATTGCTCCCGCAGGATGCCATTCGCTATAAGCGCAGCCAGAGCTACGTCGAGGCGCCCGATCCCGACCAGCCGGCGGGCAAGCGCTCGGTCGAGGTGAAACTGGGCATCGGCGGAACGGATTTCAGCGAGGTGCTCGAGGGTCTGGACGAGGGCGATCTTGTGATCGCCTCGGCCAGGTGATGCTCGCGCCGAAGGGGGGGGACGGGATGGAACAGAGCCTGATATCCGTCAGAGACATAACGAAGACATACAACTCTTCAGAAGTAAAAGTACATGCGCTCAGGGGCGTCTCGATCGACATAAAAAAGGGGGAGATGGTCTCGATAATCGGGCCGTCGGGCTCGGGCAAGACGACTCTGATGGACATCCTGGGCTGCCTCTCAAGGCCGAGCTCAGGCGAATACATATTCGACGGGCACGACGTCAGCGAGTTCGATGAGGACGCCCTCGCAGAATTCAGAGGCCGGAAGATCGGTTTCATATTCCAGACTTTTAACCTGCTTCCCCGGCTGACCGCGCTGCAGAACGTCGAGCTTCCGCTTATATATTCCGGTGTTTCCGCCCGCGAGAGGGCCCGCCGCGCGGCCGAGGCCCTCGAATCCGTCGGCCTCGGCGAGCGCACTCGTCACCGGCCAAGCGCGCTCTCGGGCGGGCAGGTGCAGCGCGTGGCGGTGGCGCGGGCGCTCGTCACGAATCCCTCGCTCATACTCGCCGATGAGCCCACGGGCAATCTGGACAGCAAATCCGAGGAGGAGATACTCGCGCTGTTCAAACATCTGCACGAGAGGGGCAACACGCTCGTACTGGTCACTCACAACGAGGCCGTCGCAGAGAGGGTCGACAGGATCATCGCCGTCAAAGACGGACGCGTGACCTCCGACACCGTCAAAGGATGAGCCCGACATGTTCTGGCGGAACATATTTTCGCAGTCGCTCAAAAGCCTCGCCTCGAACCGGTTGCGCTCGGCGCTGACGATGCTCGGCGTCATCTGGGGAACGGCGTCGGTCGTCTTTCTGCTGGGGTGGGGAAAAGGTTTCGTCGAGGTGATGAAAAGCGAGACGCGCCTCAGCGGCGAAGGCTGGATTCTGATCTTCCCGCGAAGCGCGGTCTCCAAGACGAGCGGACGCAAGGGCGCCAGGCAGCTGACCTTCGAACTCAAGGATATCGACGTTATTCTCGATCATTGTCCTTCCGTGCAATATGCCTCGCCCATCGAATATCTTCCGAGCCTCGTCAAGTATGGCGTCAATCTCAAGAAGGCGGACCTCTTCGGCATATACACCGACGGTCAGAACATCTTCAACCTTAACGTCGAGACCGGTCGATCCCTGCAGCCCGAGGACATCAGACATCGCCGGAGGGTCTGCGTTCTCGGCGCCGACATCAAGGATGCCCTCTTCCCGCCGGGTCTCTCGGCGGTCGGGCGACAGGTAAAGATTCGCGGAATCTCGTTCGATGTGATCGGTGTGCTCAAGAGAAAAGGCGACCAATTGATCAACGAATACGGCCGCGACGACGAGAAGGTCCTGCTTCCCGCCACGTCGTTTCTCCAGTTTATAAAAGGCTCCAGAAACGTCATGCAGATCAACGTCCAGCCGTGGGACACACGAGAGAGCAAGGCCTGCATCGAAGAGGTCAGAGCGGCGCTGGCGAAGGAGCTTCGTTTTTCGCCCGACGACGATGAGGCGCTCGAGTTCATAGATATCTGCCGCATAATCAGTTCGCTCGACGTCATGGCGGTGATGGTCGCGGCGTTTGTTTCCTTTGTCGGCGCGACGACCCTGTTTGTCGGCGGAGTCGGCGTAATGAACGTCATGCTGATAAGCGTGACCGAGCGCACGCGCGAGATCGGCATACGCAAGGCCGTCGGCGCGAAGCGCAGGCATATCCTCACTCAATTCCTCGGGGAAGCGCTCACGATCACGGCGCTCAGCGGAATCATCGGCGTTCTGATCGGATGCGCCATATGCGTGGGCTTTGCCGCCCTGCCCAGGCCGAGAATGCTCGCGGCCCCCGAGATATCGGCGTCCACCCTGATCGCCAGCTTTCTGGTCATGGCGCTGGTCGGCCTTTTCTCCGGAACGCTGCCGGCCCTGCGCGCGGCGAGCCTGCAGCCGGTCGAGGCGCTGCGGAGCTTATGAGGTTGGTGGACCTATGTTCATTCTGGAATCGATAGCCCAGGCCTGGCACAGCCTGAAGGCTCACAAGATGCGCACCGGGCTGACGATGTTCGGGATCATCTGGGGAATCACTTCTCTGATCATCCTCGTGGGCATGGGCCGGTCGTTCCAAAAGCTGTTCTATAACGAGTTCAGGAAGGTCGGAGAGAAGATTTTCGTCATCGAAGCCGGGCAGCCCAGCAGCGGACTCGGCGGAATCAAAGGCGGCCGGCCGATACGGTTCACGATGGACGACGTGAGAGCCGTGCAGAACCATTGCACCGAGGTCGACCTGGTCTCGCCCCAGATTTTCGCGGGATTCCTCGAAGCCAAAAGCGGCAGCGAGGCGCTCCTGTGCAGTACTTTCGGGGTTAATGAGAACGCCGGGATCATCCGCAGCCTGCATGTCGAAAGAGGAAGATTCATCTCGCCCGACGACGTCGAATCGGGCCGCCGAGTATGCGTGCTGGGCGCGACCGTCAAAGAGAAACTGTTCGGCGATCGCAAGGCCGCGGGCGAATTCATCCGCCTGGCCGGCATCCGCTTCAAGATCGTCGGAGAGCAGAAAAGAAAGGGCGACCAGCTCTCACGATTCTGGGGGCTCGACGACAATCACGTATCGATCCCATACACTACCGCGCAGCGCTTATTCGTCGGTTCCGAATATTTCGACGAGATCGTGATGCAGCCGCACACGCTCGGCATGGAGCCGGAGGCGAGGGAACAGGTGCGCGAGACCATGGCCGTCAGGCACGAGTTCGCAGCGGACGACCCGGATGCCCTCGATTTCATGGGCGTTTCGGACATGATCGGCAACATCAGCGGCGTCATACTGGGCATGCAGGTATTCCTTGGCGCGGCCAGCATAGTCACGCTGATAATAGGCGGAATCGGTGTGATGAACATCATGTTCGTCTCCATCAATGAGCGCATACGCGAGATCGGCATCATCAAGGCCGTCGGCGCGACAAGACGGCAGATATTCCAACAGTTTCTGGCCGAATCGATTTTCGTGACGCTTTTCGCCGGGCTCGTCGGCGTCCTGCTCGGCTGCTCCATCTGTCTCGCGCTCGGCTCGATCGAGCTGCCCCACCTCGTGGCCGCGCCCGAGATCGACCCGCTCGTCATGGCCATAGCCTTTTCCACGATGACGCTCGTCGGCGTTCTGTCAGGAATCCTCCCCGCAATCAAGGCATCGCGGATGCAAGTCGCCGAGGCGCTGCGATTCTACTAGTGCGGCCAGTGGCCCTGTGGGGGGCGAGGCGCCCCCCACACCCCTCCGTGAGATGCTTCTCGTATCCTTGCGTCGGCTATGTGGCAGCCGCGAGGGATAGGTCCTCGTTGAAACTGAATCAGTAGGACCGGTCATGAAACAACGTTTTTTGACACAGACCGATGCGAGGCGGGTCCACGTGTACATAAACGGAATCAGCCGTCAATACTCGTCAGGAATAGAGATGCGTAGCATCTCATGTCTCCGGCGACTCGCCGGCGGCTAGCGGTCCGGCGGCGTCGCGGCCGATGTTGATGCCGTGAATGCAGTAGCATTTGCCGCAATCGGCGCATCTGTCCACGCCCAGGGCCCTCGCCTGCTTTCGGCGGTCGATCGTGTTGCGCGGATCGAAGTGGAGTTGCGCGAGCTTGACGAACACATAGGGTCCGGCCAGCGAGTTGTCTTCAAAATCGCAGTCCGGACACGTCGCGTTGCACGCGAGGCATTCGGTGCAGCCGACGAGTTTTTTGTGCGCCTCGGGCTCGTCGATCGTCTGCGGCTCCGTCGAGGCGTCCTGTTCCGGTATATAAATCTGCAGCTCTCGCAGTCCCTCGAAAAAGGCGGCGCGGTCTATCACCAGGTCCCTGACGACGGGCATGCCCGACAGCGGCCCGATCTTCATGCCGTCCTTTATCTCGGTGAAACATGCCATCCGCGGCCGGCCGTCGACCTCGACCGCGCACAGGCCGCACTTGTTGAACCGGCATCCGAAACGGAACGCCAGAGTCGGGTCCAGGTTCTCATATATGTGCATCAAGGTCTCGAGCACGGTGACCCGCTCGCCCTCGGGCGCCCCATACTCGACCCATCTCGGATCGGAATCATTGTCCGGATCGTAGCGTCGTATCGAAATTGTCCTCGTCATTGCCGCCCCTATTTGCCCACGCAATATTTATTCTTGATTTGCCGCAGATAAACGCAGATAAACACAGATTGTTTCAGCATTATTTTTGGATCTTTCAAAGATTATCGACTATTCGTCTGATCGAAACCTTGGGTTTCCCAAAATTAATTAAAAGACAAATCTTCATTCCGGTAGCCTTCAGGTAGTTTAAGCATTGTGCGATGTGCACATCGTCGTTTCGCTTAACGGCCTTGATTTCCACGACAACCGTTCTTTCGACAACGAGATCGGCGACAAATTCGCCAACCTTCTGGCCATCATATCTAACATCGATCGGAAATTGCTGATCAACGGAAAGCCCGCTTCTTGTCAACTCGATTCTTAGGGCATTCTCATATACCTTTTCCAGAAATCCGCAACCCAATTTATTGCTGACTTCATAGGCACATCCAATAATGCTCTCAGTCAGCTCGTTCAATCTGCGTTCATCTGCGTTCATCTGCGGCTTTGCAGTTCATGGCATCGGTCTCTCAATACCCTCCACACAGACGGGTCGGAGGACGCGAAGCCGCCCCTATTTGCCCGCTTCCACGTGGCGTGCGGCGCATTTGCCGTTTTCCATACTTATGATCACGTTTTTCACGGGCGCCTCGTCGTTGCGCTCGGGGAAGTCCGACCTCACATGCGCACCGCGCGACTCGGTTCGCTCGAGCGCGGAGAGCGCGATCGCCTCGGCTGCGGCGAGCATGTGCGAGAGCTCGACCGCGTCGGTCAGCTCGGCATTGTGCCGCCCGATCTGAGACACGGAGAGGTCTCCCGCCTGCTCTTTGATGCTGGCGATTTCATCGAGAGCCCGCTTCAGCCCGTCGCCGTCGCGCAGCGGGCCGGCATCCTTCCACATCAATCGCTGCAATTTCCGCTTAAGGTGGATCGGCCGATGCGCGCCATTTGAGCCGGGAATTGAGCGAAGCCTTTCCATCGGCTCGATTGCGATGGATTCATCGGCAAACGCCCGCCCGCCCGCCTCGTCTGCGGCGGTTGTGCCGGCGCGTTTTCCGAACACGAATATCTCGGTCAGCGAGGTCGAGCCGAGCCGGTTGCCGCCCATGATGCCGCCCTGCGCCTGACCGCACGCATAGAGCGCGCCGACGCGGCTGCGGCAACGCTCGCCCGTCTTGATGCCGCCCATGCAGTAATGCACCGACGGGAGCACGTCCCAGGGCTCCTCCAGGTTGGCCGCTTTATCTCCGTAAGCCTTTCGTATTATGTCGAGGAACGGGCCGCCGAACTTTTTAAGCAGGCTGACGAACATCTCTCCCTCGGCGGATTTTATGTTGGGCGTGAGGTCGAGCAGCAGGCCGCCGTGTTCGGTCGCTCCGCCGCGTCGTATCTCCTCGATTATGATGCGGGCCACCTGCGCGCGCGTCATCGGCATGATGTTTTCCAGGATGACTTCGCCGTCTGCGCTGAGCAGCCGTCCGAACGGCCCCGCCATCCCCGGCTCGCCGCAGGGAGCGCCCAGCATCGCGGGTGGATGCGTTATCGCGAACGGAAGATACTGCACCTGTTCCATGTCGACGAGTTCCGCCCCCGCCTCGAGCGCGAGGCCGAAGCTGTCGCCGACGACCGAAGGCATGCAATCGGTGTGCGGATAATAGAGCGAGCCTGCGCCGCCGGCCGCCATGACGGTCGATTTGGCGAGCAGCGCGATCGGTTCGCCGCTTGCCGTCCGCATCGCGACGGCGCCGACGACTTCACCCTCGCGGACGAGGAGTTCCGAGCAGAAAGTCTCCTCGAGCGTCTCGACGCCCGCGCGGGCCGTAGCGGCGCGCATTGTGTGCCCGATGGAGATCCCCACCGCCGGACTGGCGACCGCCCGCGAAGCGCGATGACCGCCGGGGGGAAAGGCCAGCCGCTTGATTTTTCCTTCTTTATCTCGGCCGAAGATGTGGCCGTAGCCTTCGAATGTGATCGTCGCGTCCATCGCGTCGCCGACGAGCGCGCGCACGAGCGCGGGATCGTTCAGGCCCTCTCCGCCCCGGATCATGTCCTCGGCGAAATCGTCCTCGCTGTCGCCCGACGTCTCGTCGGGTGACGTGGACATGACGCCGAGCGAAATGCGCGTGTCGCCGTAGCCGATGGGTTCCTTGGATAAGATGATCACGCTCGCGCCGGCGTTAGCGGCCTCGACGGCGGCCATCACGCCCGCTCCGCCGGAGCCGATCACCAGCACGTCCGTTCTCTTTACTTCCATGTCGTGTGTCCCGATTTTCCGCAGAGCCCGATGCGAAACCGCGCGGCGGCCGACAAGAGCGGCGAAGCCGTCGGCGCCTCCCTGCCTCACACGAGGACTCCGTCCTCCCATCCCAGTTTTATGAGGTCGATATTATTCATACTCGCATGGCCGAGCCTGTATTTGCTTTCGGCCAGGAACACATGTTTCGGCGGCGGGCTGATCGGCCAGTCGGCGCCCTTGTACTCGCGCCGTTTGGCCTCGAGTATCTTCGAGCACACGGCATCCACGGCCACGGGGTCCGTGCCGACAATGATCCCATTGTATGCCCAGCGATAGCGCGGGTTCACTTGCGGACCGCCGTGAAACAGCGGTTGCTGCGCATCCACGATAATGAGCCGGCACTTGTCCTTGATCGCAGGAATTGCGTTAATGCTCGCGCACTCGGCGCAGCTGTCGCCGTGTATGCTGTAGGCGACCCCCATGTCGGGCACGTTTATACGCGTGATCGCGCCTATCCAGTTTTTCAGCGCGACGGCGACGCCGGCGAGCCAATGCACCTTCATGCCCGGCACGTTCACGAGCGCGGTCGCCTCGTCCGTGATTATCCTGCTCAGCGCTTTTTTGTCAAACCCGAATTCCTCATCGCGGACGCGGGCGCCCTCGAGGCCGCGTCCGGCCTCTTTCCTGTCCCATAGGATCACGTTTCGATCGGGCACGCCGGCGCTCATGATGCCTCGCACGACCGCCCGCGACAGCTCGGGCGACGTCGGAGTCATCATCAGGTTTATCTTGACACCGACGACGTCGTCGGGCCTGAAGAACTTGGACCACGCCGCCGCGCCGTCTGTCTCTCCGGTCAGCTCGAGCATGGCTTGCTCGAGCATCTCCATCAGCTTCTCTTCCGTGCCGGAGTCTTCCGCACGGATGAGCACGACTTTGCTTTTACCGGCGGGGAGCGATTCGTTGGGGACGCCCTCGTGGCCGGCCTCTGCAAACGCCGAGCAGCCCGTCGCCCCCAGCGCGACGCCTGCGGCGCCGACTGCGCTGCTCTTGAGGAAATCCCTCCGCGTAAATTTGTCGCCAGGTCGTCCGGCGTTTTTGTCTTCTTTCATCATGATCCCTCCGGTTGTTGTAAATCCGCCAATCGTGCCGACGTATTTTTCAGGGCTTGTGTCGCCGCCTCCGAAGAGGACGCGTCGAGCACAACGGCCATCCGGGATGAGCCGAATCCGGCGGCCGCATAAGCCCCTTCCTTCGTCTGTGCGACAATCGGCGCTCCGCCGCTCTCGGTCCGGTCGAGCGCCCCAAGGTATTTTTCCGCAAAGGCACGGAACGCCGCCCGCGCCTCGGAGTCGGACGGGTACAGCAGAACGATTTGCCTCAGTCCGGCTCCGCCGTCGAGTTGTTCCCAGGTGATCGCGTCGACGCCATCGCCGAGCCGCAGCAAGTTGTCGTCCGAAATAAACCTGATATTGTTAAGCGAAGTCTGACGATGAAAATAGCAGACGGTGTCGGGTACGACATCCGCTTCCGGCACAAGGGACAGGAGGCGCTCCGGTCGGATGCTCTCGGCCTCGATCGAGTCGGCTACCTTTGCGCCGATCTCGCGGATGACGGCCTCGATCGAAGCGTCCGCCGGATAACACATCACGCGAACGAACATGGGCCCCTTCCAGAAGCGGAGCAGGCCGTCGCCGTAGGATGCTCCGGCCCCGATGGGCCAGTGTTCGCCGGCGGAATCGGTCGAGAAAATGCCGAAGGCGTTCTCGGAGCGGTCCATCTCGTAGACCTCGACGGACAGGCGCGCGCCGGCGTCGTTCACGAAATCGCGCGCCGCCACCTCGCGGAAACCGTAGGCGAAATAAGCCTCGCTGCCGCCGTTGATGTAGTCGGACAGCGCAATGCCGGTGAAAATGCGCGTCTCTCCGGCGTCGCGCCATTTCGGGGGCGCATCCGGCAGCAGGCGCGCAAGCCCGCCGGCGCTCTGAGTCGGCTCATTTCCCCGGCCGCAGGATGTCATCATAAGCAGGGTCGCAAGCAGCATCCAGGACTTTGGCATGTCGATGAAAAATCGCGTCATTCGGCTCCTTTTCGGAAAATCCGCAAAGCCGAGGATATATTCTATAACCGCCGGGCGTGTATTGTCCAGCCGGGCCATGCCATAACTATGTTGCCGCGTCAGAAACCTCGCTAATGCGGCGTCTTGCGTCTTGCCCGATCGGATTGGGCTGGAGTATAATTGACGGGAGGAGTGTTTTTTTCTCAGTGTGGGACAGTCCCGAACATATGGCATCGCCGGGGGCGATTCACAAGGGATCATGCGAGATGACCAGAAAGGCGCTCGAGGAGAAGGTTAAGAACTTTCCCGACAGGCCCGGCGTGTATCTGATGAGAAATACGCAGGGCAAGGTGATCTACGTCGGCAAGGCGCTGAGCCTGCGCAAGCGTGTGCGCTCGTATTTTCAGAAGGGCGACGACGGGCGCGTGTGGTCGCCTTTCCTCGCGCCCCGCATTGCCGACGTCGATTGCATCGTCACCGACACCGAGAAAGAAGCGATCATCCTCGAGGACAGCGCAATAAAGGAGCACCTCCCGCGCTATAACATCCGTCTCAAAGACGACAAGAGCTTTCTCCGCCTGAAACTGACGATGCACGAGGACTACCCGCGCCTGTATGTCACGCGCAGGGTGAGGCGCGACGGCGGGCTCTACTTCGGCCCGTATACCTCGGCCCGCGCGGCGCGGCAGACGTTCCGCGTCGTAAAAAATCACTTTCTGCTCCGGAAATGCTCGAACGCGACTTTCAACAGCAGGGAGCGCCCATGCATCTACTACGACATGCACAGATGCCTCGGCCCGTGTTGCGGGCTTGTCGACAAGGAGAGTTACGCCGGACTCGTGAGCAATGTCGTCGCTTTTCTGCAGGGCAGAAACGATGAGCTTATCCACACGCTCCGCGAGCGCATGAGCGAGGCCTCCGAGAGGCTCGAGTTCGAGCTGGCGGCCCGGTATCGCGACCAGATTCATGCGCTTGAAAAATCGGTCGAAAACCAGAAAGTGGTCTCGCCCGACGAGGCCGACCGCGACGTGTTCGGCATCTGGCATGATGACGGCGGTCTCGATGTAGCGGTGCTCATTATCCGCAAGGGCAAGCTCGTAGGAAGCGAGCCGTACCATTTTGCGCAAGTGCGCGTACCCGCCGAGGAGGCGCTCGGGTCGCTGCTCACGCAGTTCTATTCGGGTGGAAGGCCGATCCCGAAGGAGGTCATCCTTCCGCTCGCGCCGGAGAACGCCGAGGCGTTCGGGCAGTGGCTGTCCGAGAGGCGGGGCAACCGCGTGACGGTGATCGTGCCCGAGCGCGGCGCCAAACGCAGGCTGATCGGCATGGCGCGCGTGAACGCGAAGGCAGTCTTCGAAGAACACAAGCGCGCGATGCTCGCCGAGGCCGACACGCTCGACGAACTCGAGCGCGCCTTAAGGCTGCGCGCCAGGCCCGAGCGCATCGAGGCGTTCGACATCTCGAACATCTCGGGCGAACTGGCCGTCGGCTCGATGGTCGTGTTCGAGGACGGCCGCGCGAAGAAATCGGACTATCGCCGGTTCAAGATACGCACCGTCGAAGGGAGCGACGACTACGCGATGATGCGCGAGGTGCTCACCCGGCGCATGAAGCGCGCAACGACCGAGGGCCCGATGCCGTCGCTTGTGATAGTCGACGGCGGCAAGGGCCAGCTCAACGTCGCGCTGAGCGTTTTCGAGGAATTGCAGGTGATCGATCTCGATGCTGTCGGTATCGCGAAAGAAAAGATACGGTATCGCGACAAAGCAAAGATCGCCGTCAGGGAGGCCGACAAAATATATCTGCCGAACCGCAAAGACGCGCTGCGGCTCAGGCCGGGCTCGGCGTCGCTGCATCTGCTGCAGCAGATCAGGGACGAGGCGCACCGGTTTGCGATCTCATATCACAAAAAGCTGCGCACGAAAAGGCAGCGCCGCTCGGCGCTGGACGAAATAGAAGGCATCGGCCCGCGCAGGCGCGCGGCGCTGCTGAGGAAATTCGGGAGCGTCAAAAGGCTGGCCGCCGCCACCGAAGAGCAGATCGCCTCAACCCCCGGCGTCCCCCGCCCCCTCGCCGCCAAGATCAGGCTCGCGCTCAAATCCACCAAGTCAACACCGCCCCGTGAATAAAGGTGAAGAGGAAACCTTCAATATCCTCAGGCGTGCAGAATGGAAAACGCAACTATGTTACACCGCGATGTGGGAACGCCGGAAAATGCGTCGCGGCGATTTCCCAGTTGTAGCGCGCGCCGTCTGCCTGGACATTGCGCTGTGGTCCGTCTCCTGCGGCCTGATCCCGTACAGGCCATGATTTACGCAGCGTGCATCTCTGCACGAACACGAGCCCGGCGCAGAGTATGAGCCAGAGGGCGAGATGCTGCTCCTAAGCGACTTCCGTCACGACAGGCATCTGCATTTCCGAGCGATTCGTCGGCGAGAAGCGTGTGCGGGAGGCCCTCGA
>CBDUSG010000012.1:0-15922 GCA_965369575.1 uncultured bacterium
GCGGGATGACACCGCCGATCATACCTGTCTCTTTCATCTTCTCGATTATCTTTTTCGGCAGCCGCCCCTCGCGGTTGTAATCGAGCACGTGCGGCGCGATCTCCTTCTCGGCGAATTTTCTCACCATTTCTCTGGTCTGCAGTTGTTCTTCCGTCAGATCGAAGTCAAGATTCATTTTTCCTCCCTCTCCTCTTGGAATACTTTAGCAAACGGCATTTATTGCATTATTCGATCCGCCGGCAAACATATGCCCGGCCTCGAACTCGCAGAGTGTCGTGAAAAGCCCGCCCCTCACTCGAAATTAAATTCGATCCACTCGCTCCAGCAGCGCGGATCCGTGTCGGGCGAGATCCGGACCCGCCAAGGATTTCGCACCGCCAGCGGAGCCCAGAGTTCCTTCGAGAACGGCCCGAAATCGCGCTTGTCGCCGAACGCGGCGAATGAGCCCGTGAGGTGATGGACGCCCTTACCGATTTCATACTCGATCACATAGTTCATTGCGGGGTCGCCCGTCCACGAAGCGCGCACGGAGCCGCCTCTTTCCGAGAAGCGCAGCACAGCGCCGTCATGGGGAAAGATGAATTCCGGGCAGACATCCATGTCTCCGGCGGAGGCCACCGCCGCGGCCCTCGTCGTCAGCGCCTTTCTTACCGCGATATTCTGACGTTTCCATTCCGTCAGCAGGGCCTGGAGTATCGGCGGCATCTGGACATTTTTATCATAGACGTTATCGAGCTCTTTCGGATCCAGCAACAGGTCGTAGAGCTGATACGAAACCCCGAGCGGACCCTCCACCTCGACGAGCTTCCATGCGTCGGTGCGGACACATCTCCAGCGTGTTTTCGCCATTTCCTCCGTCGCCTGATAGCCGCCGTAGACGGTCTCGGAGAAAACAGGGACGCTGGACTCGTTTTCCGCCTCGGCGTCGAACAGTATTGGAAGCAGGCTGCGCCCCTGCACGCCCGGCGGAATTGGGATGCCGACGATATCGAGGATCGTTGGCATGATGTCGATCTGCTGCACCTGCTCCCTGATTTTGCGTCCACCGGGCAGATAGCCGGGGAGGCTCATTATGAGCGGGATTCGGATGACCTCGTCGTACATGGTGGCCGAGTGCATCGTGGAGGCATGGCCGACGAATCCGTGGTCCATCAGTTCCTCGCCGTGGTCGGCCGTCATGACGATGAGCGTTTTCTCGAGCAGACCGTACTTGCGCAGCTTCGCATACAGCCTGCCGACGAACGAGTCCAGATCCTTCACCTCGCCGTCATAAAGGCCCTCTATGATCGGCTTGTCGCTGCGCTCGAATTCGACCGTGCCGACGGGCACGACCGCGGCGTCGGAGGACACGGCCCGTATGCCGCTCGAGAAGGATTCCACGTCTTCGAACCCCGGCAGGAACAGTTCGCGAGAGGTCTCCTTCGGGTTGTATGGCAGATGAACGTTGCGGTGATGATACCAGACGAAGAACTTGGACTCGTGATTCTCATCGAGCCAGCGGAAGAGTTCGTCGTCGTCTTCTTGGGAGAAATATTCCTCTTCCGGCGGGCCGATGCGGATGTTTGAAAACTCGGGGATCGTCAGCAGAAAGCAGATGTTCGGGACCGTGTATCCCGCATCGCGGAAGCGGTCAAAGATCGTAATGATCGCGGGATCGAGCATAGCGCCGCGCTCTTCTATTTGATGAACCGGAGGCTGGAGCGAAGTGAACGTGGACATGATTCCCGGTATCGTCCACGCCGACTGGCTGAACGCGCGCCGAAACAACTGCCCGCCCTCGGCTATGGCGTCGATGTGCGGGCTCGTCGTCTTGTGGTAGCCATAGCATCCGAGATGGTCGGGCCTGAGCGAATCGATAGTCAGCAGGATAACGTTGAGGTCGGCGGGCCTGCGTATTTCCTCGGGGGGCGTGTTTATGAAAACCAGCAGGCCGGCAAGGACGATTATAACAAGCCCCAGCAGAGCTTTTTTGGCGCTCATCTTTCCGCCTCGTCAGACGCGACCCCCGACGAGTCTGGCCGCACCAACACTTTTACCACCATCAGGCCCACCGCGGCCGCGAGCGCATTAGTCATCGCGTCCCTTGTCTCGTATACCCGGTTCGGAAGTATATATTGGACGATTTCGTCGAAGAATCCGAAACCGGACGAGAGCAAAAAGCTCAGCACATACGCCTTCGTCTCAGAAAAATCGAGCCGAAAAGCTCTGTACGCGAGGTAGGCGAGCACACCGTATTCGATCAGATGAAACCTTTCGGCCGGATTGTGGCACTGATATTTCAGAAGGAGAAAATACACAAGCCCAAAACCGGCCGTCGCGACGAGCCCTCTGGAGTTCGTCTCGCGGCCTCGCCGAATCAGATAAGCGAAAGCGCCGACGAAAATCAGCAAGAAAGCAATGTAGCCGGAGGCATTGACCAGCGGCTCGGATATTTTCAGCGCCGTTCGCCAAAGGACAGGAGCGATCGGGAGCGTCAGCAGGATGCACACCATCATCAGGCCGACGTATGTCCACTCCCGCCGTCTTTCCCTTCGGGCGGAATCCGCCTCCTTTCCGCCGAATTGCGGCATGCTTAAGCTCAGAACCTCTCGATCTTTCTGTTAACGGTCTTTGTGCGAGTTCCTTTTCTCAATAAAACTTCAAATGAATTTGTCCCGCTTGAAAGGGGAAAAAGAGCGGAGAAATTCCCGGCCTCATCCGCCTCGACCCTCCGCCCGTTGATTACGATCCGGCATCCCGGCTCGACGACGCCGTAGATGCGGGCCTCATCGGATTCAGTGTACTGCTTTTCCTCGGGCTCAGTCAACACTAATGCATAAGGCTTTTCCCCGAGCGAAATCGTTTCCTCGGCGACCTCCTCGCGCACGCGTTCGATGAGCCCGGGCTCGCGTGAGAAGTGCGGGGCCAGGAGGATGCCCCGCGAGCCGGCCGCGCGGAGCGCGTCTTGTCGAATCAGGCGCCGGCACATCTCGCCGATCCTTTTCGAGGCCGCATCTCCCAGTCGATCCGCCTGAAGCCGCCGCTGCAAATCCTCGATTTCCCGGCGGAGCAGCCCAAGGTGCTCCATATCTTCGAGACCCTCGCGCAGCAGCTCGAGCCTGATCGAGGATATCGGCCGCAGCTCGCCGGGATAAACCAGCACTCCCTCGCCGTTGCCGAAGAACTTGGCGAACGGGTCCTCTTCGAACGACCCGCTCCAGTTGGCCGCCTCCCAGTGCAGGAAGCCGCCGATACCGTAGAGCTGCTGCAGCCACGGGATCACGCGGAACGCGGCGGGATCATCCTCGATGTGCAGCGTGGGAAACGGCCGAACGGCGCCCGCCGTGTACCACCAGACCTCGTCGCCCGCCTCGATACGCTCGCTCACAATGTCGGCGTATCTACGGCGCTCCATTTGGCCGGCCGGGATTCCCACGGGCAGAAAACCCATGTGGATGCACCAGATGTCTACCGAATCGAAGAGCGGCTCGTCGGGAAAGCAGGTCACCAGGAACCTCGGAGAGGCGGGCATGGCATCAATAAGACTGCCGGCCTCGATTATGGTCTCATACCTGTGGTACATCGGCTCGTCGACGAAATACGCGAACATTTTCCCGAGTCGGCCGATGCGTTGCGCGAGCTCGGCTGCTTTTTCAAACCGTTTGTCCGAGGGGCCGAGCGGAATCCTGCAGGCGGACACGCGCTCGTCGTTCAAATAGGCTGCAAGCTCCGGCGAGTCAATCGGGACCGGCGGCTGCAATGGCGACAGCCTGCGCTCGACCATGAACCAGTAGAAATCATCCATCAGCTTCCGCCGGGCCTTCGAGTCGCTCGCCAATCCATACCGTCCGGCTATGAGGTCGTAATTAAGCCCGACGACGGCCGGCTGCGAGGGCGCCGTCGGAATCTTGAGCGGCAGCACACGCAGACTTATCGGCGCCCGGGCGAGGACTGAATCGCGGGACCTGACTGTCACCGAGGACGAATACTCGCCGGGCGCGACGTCGCCGGCCACGAAAGCGTCCACCCATATTCGAGTCGCCCGACCCGGCGAAACGCCGAACGCGTCGCGAGGCTCGATCATATTCGGATAGGGTCCTGCGGATTGCGCGACCATCGGCTTGGAAATGAATGTGTCGACGACAAGGGACGTGCTCATCTCGATCGTCTGCGGCCCGTGATCCTCCGAAACGAAAGGGGCGAAATCCAGCGTCAGATCACTCATCTCGCTCGATGCCGACAGGACCAGTTGGAAGGCCTCATGCTCGTTTGTCGCCGCAACGATTCGGATCGGAGGCGTGCGCGAACCGGCCGCGTCACGGGCGAAGAGCCGCCGTGTGCTCTCGGCCCAGGATACGTTTAGAGACACGCGCGCCGAATCGGGCGACGGTCCGTCCATTTCCTTCACCGCATCCAGAATCTCTTCCTGCGCCTGAGCGGGGGAGATGAGTCCCGCATCGAGCTTTTCAATCGTGCGGGCGATCCGCGGCATAACCGTTCCGGTTCGTCGCCTGAGCGGATAGACGGCGGCGCCCTCCGCGGCTGCGACAATCTGCGAATACGAATATTCGTCCGCAGCCTCCATGATTGGCGCGCCGGCATCCTTCAAAGGTGAAACAACAAGCAATTTTTCCGCGAACGAGGAGTAGCGCTCGGAGGAATAGAAAAAATCGAGAAACTTTCCGACGGCCGGTTCTTTGTCGGTCGATGTAACGACAAACACGGGGCTGTTGGCAAGAGCCGTCCGAGCAGAGACGGACCCGGCGGGCACGGCGGCGGCCGCGAGCGAAACCGAGGTTTCCTTCCTCAGGTGGGCCAGCATGGTTGCGGTGTCTATCTGAAACAGGGCTTTCCCGTTCGCGACACCGGCGAATTGCGGATTCCAGAACTTGACCCGTGGCGGCAAAAGCGAGGGGCGCCGCCTGAGCGAGTGAATGAAATCGAGGATTTCCGTGACTGCCGCGGCCTGCCCGGCGTCGTGGTGCGCGCCGTAGAGATCGATTCCCTTCTGGAGGCACAGAATATGAAAGAGCGGCGCCATCGACCTGACTCCGAGCGCCCAGCTCGGCGAGTCTTCATCAACGTCCTTTTCCAGCGCCTGTGCCGCATTGAGGAGGGAGTCCCAATCGCGCGGCGGCCCGGTTACGCCAGCTGCCTCCGAGACGGCTTCGGGGCTGTATATGGCCACAAATGGATCGAGGTATGCGGGAACGCCGTAGAGCTTACCGTCATATGTTGCAAAGGTCCGTGCGACGTCCAGCAAGTTCTCATTACAAAGCGGAATGATGGCCCTTCCCGGGGGGCAGGCGATTTCTCCGAAGGGGCGAATAAGGCCCTCGTCCGCGAGCATCGGGATCGACTCGCGCCCGACCAGGGCGAGATCGGGCCGCATGGCGCCCGCGCAGCCGAGCGTGACCTGCTCCGCCACGCTGCCACCGGCAGGCCCGAGCGGCTGGGCGACGACCTTCGCGTCATCGCTCCAGTGATTGAACTCGCTTATGATCGAATCGAGTATCTCACGCCGCTCCGCTGTCCACGAGTGCCACAGGCGCATTTCGGAGCGATGGGCCGGCTCGGCGGCGTTGGCCGGGACCGGGAATAACGCCGGCATGGCGATCAGCAGAAAAAAGGCGAGGGCGACGCGAGAAAGCGAAGGCCTTTCCTTGTGGGCAAAGGCCGGAGAACGTGCGGAGTATATATATGATGGAATCGGCAACTTCACCCCGATCTGGAGGACAGCGTTTCTTCGAAAACTTTTCTGTCGGACTCTCCGAACAGCGCGAAAATGATTTGGCTGATTCCGCAGCCCTCTTCGGTCAGATGCTGTTCGGCGAGGTCGAACATGATCTCGGCGCATCGTTTTATGGAGAATCCGCCGACGCCCGTTCCGATGGCTGGAAACGCGATCGATTTTATCCCGGAGTCCTCTCCCTTGATGAGGCTGTTTCGGACCGAATCGCGGATCGAGCGCTCCGAGACGGGCTCGTCTCCCATTCCCGCGGCGTGGATGACAAATTTGGCAGGGAGCCTGCCGGCGCCGGTTATCGCGGCCTCGCCGACCCTGATCGGGCCGATGCGGTCGCATTCTTCCTGAATGCTCGGGCCGCCCTTGGTCCTGATTGCGCCCGCGACACCCGAGCCCAAAATGAGGCGGTTATTGGCCGCATTGACGATCGCGTCGACCTCGAGCGACGTTATATCGGCCTGGATGATCTCGATGACACCGTTACCGATCTCCATCTTCACGGCGGTCTCTCCTTCTTTTTTCAGACGCGATTGAATCCCGGCGACGGCGGGAACAATCCGCCGGCCGATCTGCTCCGACTCAACAAGTGAGGTGCAACGCGGCGACGACGCGCTTTCCCTCCTGCGACAATTCGTTGAATCTGTCGCACGCCGATTTGGTGGCCTCGGCCACCAGCTTCACGCTCAGCCTCTCGAGTGTCGCTTCAACGGCGGGGTCGACGACCATCCGGGCCGACTCGCCGCATCCGACGACGAGGACTTCGGGAGGATCATCCAGCACGTCGAGAATATCCTCTATGTGCAGTCTGTGGCCCTCCTTGCGCCACAACCCTTCGTGTATTCTTTCGGGGTAAACAATGAGGTCCCTGCCGTACTTTTGTCCATCGACGCAAACTGAGCCGAAGGAGTAATCTTCAATTTTCCTCATTTTGGCCGCCTCCTCCACGGCCGCCTGCGCGCCAGAAGCCTGCGGGACTTCATCCCTTGATGACGCCGATCGGCTTCAGCTTTGCCACGCGGGGACTGATGCCGGCCTCGTGCATCACGTTGACGACGCGATTCACGTCTTTATATGCCTCGGGCATCTCTTCCGAAAGCGTGCCCCTGCTGTGGGCCATGACGATAATGTTCTTATCCTCAAGTTCGCGTGTGATCGAGCGTCCCCTGCCCGCCTGTTTTGCCTTCTTGCGGCTCATCAGCCTGCCGGCGCCGTGACAGGTCGAGCCGAACGTCTGCTCCATTGCGGGCTCGGCGCCCACGCAAACGTACGATTCTCTTCCCATGTCGCCGGGGATGAGCACCGGCTGGCCTATTTTTCGATATTCGGCCGGAATCTCCGGATGCCCCGGCGGGAAGGCCCGGGTCGCGCCCTTGCGGTGCACCCAGAGCATCGTTTCCTTGCCGTCCACGGAATGCTTTTCGTGTTTGGCGATGTTGTGGCAGACGTCGTAAACCAGCCGCATTCCCAGCTCGCGGGGTCCGATCTCGAGGGCCCGCTCGAATGCCCGCTGCGCGAAGTGCATTATGACCTGCCGGTTCGCCCACGCAAAGTTCGCGGCGGCGGCCATCGCGGCGGCGTAGCTTCGGCCTTCCTCGGATTCGGCCGGCGCGCAAGCAAGCTGTCTGTCGGGCAGCTCGATCCTGTACTTTCCGGCGGCGCGATTCATCACCTTGAGATAGTCGTCGCAGACCTGATGTCCGAGCCCGCGTGAGCCGCAGTGAATCATCACCGTCACGCCGCCCTCGATCAGGCCAAACGCTGCGGCGGCCTCGGGATGGAATATCTCTTCCACGACGCCGATTTCGAGGAAGTGGTTGCCCGATCCGAGGGTACCCACCTGGGCGAGGCCGCGCTCGATGGCGCGATCGCTAACTTTGTCGGGGTCCGCGCCGGCGAGGCATCCGCCTTCCTCCGTGCGCTCGAGGTCGCCGGGCTCGCCGTATCCGTTCCTCACGGCCCATCCCGATCCCTCGGCGAGAAGTTTTTTCTCTTTCGAGACGGTTATCTTTTCTATTGCGCCCTTCGCTCCGACGCCGGTCGGTATTGTGCGAAACAGGGCGGTGACCAGCTCGCGAAGCCTGGGGCGGACGTCCTGTATCGACAGGTTGGTCCTCATCAGGCGCACGCCGCAGTTTATGTCGTAACCGACGCCGCCGGGCGATATGATGCCCTCTTGCGCAGGATCTGTCGCGGCCACTCCGCCGATGGGGAATCCGTATCCCCAATGGATGTCGGGCATCGCCAGCGAATACTTGACTATGCCGGGCAGTGTCGCGACGTTCGCCGTCTGCTCGATGCTTTTGTCCCGCGTTATGCTCTTCATCAGCTCTTCATCCGCGTATATCCTGGCGGGAACGCGCATCGAGCCCGTCCTGCTTACTTCGTAGAAATGCCCGCTGACTTTTTTTATAGAGGCGCCGGTCATGTCGCGTCCTTATTCCCTATACATCGAATATGAGCCTGGCCGACCAGCCGGCTGCGGTCTGAGCGATTTCAAGCTCGT
Source organism: uncultured bacterium (assembly GCA_965369575.1). Classification (GTDB taxonomy): domain Bacteria; phylum Abyssobacteria; class SURF-5; order SURF-5; family SURF-5; genus CBDUSG01. Next base: position 8,229 of record CBDUSG010000012.1, read on the forward strand.
GATAGGTGGCCGCTTTAATGGAAGTGCTGATCGAGTGTGTTCGCTCGTTGTAGGGTTCGCCCCACACGGACGCAGTCAGAGAACTCTCGCTGACGCTTTCGACCTCAAATCTGCTGAAGAACATGCCGCTGACCTCGGCCCTGAACAACAATTCGTTGAGCCATGACACCATGAGCTCATCAAGCGAGTCGGCCCGCAGGCTCACCTGGGCCTTTTGGGCGGGCCGAACTGCGGTAAGATTGACCATCAAATCGAACATCGCACAGGCGCTCAAGGCGAACAATTCCTCAGCGCTGCCGGCCTTGACCTGTATGCCGATGTCGGCGGTATGCTCTATGGTTTTGTAGCCGTCCTGCATTTCCCACGCGTCAACCATTGCTTTAGCCATCTTTATTCCTCTGTTTTGGAGCCCGATCCCGCCTGTTTCATTAGTATAATGGAGGCGCGGATAATTGGCAATGATATTAACTCCGTCGCGGTTGAAGAAGTCGCCATGTGGGCCGGGGGGAGCCGAAAAGAGCATGAGACAAACCCGCATCCGGGCGCCGTCGTCTTACGCTCGGGAGAGGTGATCGTGGCAGGAAATGCAATATATGACGCCGAGCTCGCTCAGGCGGTACCCGTTTATCAGCGATCCGCCGCAGTTCGAGCAGCGTCCCTTGAGATAGATTTCAGCGTCACGTTCACGCTCTTTTTCCCTGATCGTTCCGCCGTAGCATTCGGCGCAAAAGCGAAGGCCGAGGGCGCTTTCTCGATAGCCTTCCGCCAGGGGTTCGCCGCACCGGGCGCACAGCATATGCTCGGGCCACTCGTTCTGGTCGGCTGACGACATGACTCGGCGTTCCGTTTTTTTCCGAAAGATTTCGAGTCTGTTGAAAATTGGCACAGGTGCGAGGGGAAAATCCCGTTCGGCCCCAAATGGTCCAGAGTTCGCACTGCCGGCGGGAATGAGCCCCCTGGATCGCCAGGCGACAAGGCGCCCGTTAGATTCTGCTCGGTCGGGAATCGTTCCGCGTCGCCGACCGGTCGGATCGTGACGAGTTGGGATCGACAAGCGCTCTGACGCGCTTCATCAGGTCGCGCGTGTTAAAGGGTTTGGTAAGATAGTCCTCGGCCAGATCGAGCACGCCGTTTTGCTCGATCTCTTCGGCCTTGGCCGCCTTCCCGGTAATGAGCATCACCGGAACATCCTTCAGCTTGGAGGATCGGCGCATGAGCTTGAGCACTCGTATCCCGCTTGCTTTGGGCATGTCCACGTCCAGTATGACGGCATCGAAAATGTTCTTCCGCACAAGCTTATACGCCTGCGCGCCGTCAAGGGCGGTGCGGACGCGAAAGCCTTCGTGCTCCATGACCGCCTTCATTACCTCCAGAGCATCCGGATCGTCGTCGGCGATCAATATCCGCTTCTTCCCCATATCTTTCCCCCCCCAGAAACCCAGCCTCGTGACCGAGGCCTTGCCATCGATAATAAAAACCAGCAATAGGGGGACTTCGTCAAGTCAGATTTTCGAGATATGGGTCGCGCCTGGAGCATATCCTCCTTTGAACGAACGCTGTGGATGACGGGATTATGAATATTACGATGTATAAAGCCGCATTAAAGAAGCGCCCGTCACCGTGAATGTCATCCTAGCACGCTTTTCCCCATTTTGCAAGTGTAAAATGATCGGATGCCGAAAAGACGGGAAACGGGCCTTTGCGGGGAGGGCACGGCGGGGGGCCAACTGAATTAATCATTGACTATTTTGACTCGATGCGTTATAATTTTTCCTGAGCGATTCATTCGAAAACGGGACCTCACCCCGAAAAGGGAACCGTTTAGAATAAAATGGGCTCGGACGCAGGTTCCCATTCTAGTGGAGAGAGAAAAAAAACCGGTCATCAGGCAAGTTTGATCCGATAGCGGACGGAATGTTGAAATTCCGCCGATAACCCTGTCGATTTCCTGTTTCGCAGGGGGGGAGTTGGGTCTTTTCGCGGGACTGCCGTGGGGGGAAGTCTTCGCCTCGAGAAAATTCGTATTGTCGCTTGCCGACTTTTCTATCCCAAACCATGCCGAGCCTTAAAGGGCGCTTTTCGGGAGCCTTTTCGGGAGCCTTGTTGCCGGCAAATCTTTGGAAATGGCTACTAAAGGAACCACGCATATGAAATACTTTTTGTCCGTCTTCTTTGCTCTTGCGATAACCTTCACCGCCGTTGGCGCGGAAGCGGAGATGCAGGCCAGGACCGAATCCGGCGAAAAGCCGGAGTTCGCCTCGAGCGTGAGCTGCGCCAAGTGTCATCGGGACATCTACAACTATTGGAAGGAGTCACTCCACGCGCACGCTCTCGATGACCACATATTTCAGGCGGCCTTCATGGTCGCGCTAAAAGAGGTCGGCAACGGGGTGCGCGACATCTGTTTGGATTGCCACGCTCCTACAGCGGCCCTCTCGGGAGACAAAAAGACAGAACTCCCGCTGACGAGGGAGGCCGTTACATGCGATTTTTGCCATCGGATCTCGGACATCGACATCGGTAAGGACGGCAGTGTGGTGACGCTCACGACGGGTGAGGAGAAATACGGCCCGCTCGCTCCCAACGGTTCGGAGGAGGCGCATCCTTCGGTCCAATCGGAGTTGTTCACCGATTCGAAGTTCTGCGCGACTTGCCACCAATGGAGCAACGCGAACGGGGTCGCCATCTTCGACACTTATCGCGAATGGCTTAATGGTCCGTTCCCGAAAAAGGGAGTGCATTGTCAGGGGTGCCACATGCCTCTGGTCGAGGGCTCGCTGGTCACCGGCAAGGGAGAGGGCCCGGCCGAAAAAATCAATTCTCACAATCTTTCCGGCGGCCATTCGATTGTCCAGGTCGCATCCGCCGCAACGGTGAAAATAGCTTCCGTCGACCACGTTCCGGGCGGACTTCGCGCCGTCGTCGAGGTCACGAACATCGGATCTGGCCATATGATTCCCACGGGCATACCGTCGCGAGAGCTTTTGCTTGACGTGCAGCTTTTGGATTCCAGCGGTTTCGTGGTCGAGACCGTGCAGCATTCGTTCAGGAAAATAGTCGTAGACAAGAACCACAACGAGCTGACAACCGATACGGATATCATCCTGAAGGGCGCCGCAATATCGAAGGACAACAGGATTCCGCCCGGCGAGACGGTCGATGTCCAATTCCATTTCGCGGCATCGGCAAAAAAGAAGTATCTCGTCAAGGCTACCCTGAGCTACAGATACAGGCCGCTCGTTTTGAAGCAAGAGGATATAGTGATCGAAATGGGCTCAGACCTCATGAGCCCCTGAGTCTCGCGGTGGAAGAATCGTTTTCATCGCCGAAAATTGAGAAAAGGAGCGCTAACAAATTGGGAACCGAATCAGCTAATGGAAAGGGAGAGCCGATACATCGTCGCTCATTTCTAAACTACTGCTTGGGGATTTCCCTGACAACCTTCGGAGGATTCACGGCCTACACTGCAGGCGTATATCTCCTTCCGCCCGGAGCCTTCGGCGCCGCGGCCGGAGGCGAGGCCCTGCGCATGTCTCTTTCTGATCTGCCGGTGGGCAGTGCAAAGATGTTCCGCTACAAAGGAGAGCCCAGCGTGGCGATACGAGTGTCCGACAAAACGGTCCGCGCGCTCTCTGCGGTGTGCACGCATCTTGGCTGCATCGTAAAGTGGGACAACGTCAAGGGACAATTGGTTTGCCCCTGTCACGTCGCCGCCTTTGACGTCAACGGCAATGTCGTGGGCGGACCTGCCCCGATGCCTTTACAGAGCATCTCTACGAAAATCGTGCAAGACGAAATCATCATAGGAGAAGCATGACCCATGGCAGAAAACGAGAAAAAGACAGAGGAGCAGGAAAAGCCGACTATCGCGCAGCGCTCGGGGCTGCGTGAGCTGTTCGAGCTGTTCTCGCTGACCGGATTCATATACGGGCAGCTCGACTCGCGCCTCGATATCATGGACGCCGTCGAGCAGAACCTCAAAAAGCCCGTTCCGCCGCACGTCAACTGGACGTTCTGTTTCGGCGGAATAACCCTTTTCCTGTTTCTTGTTCAGGCCGTAACGGGCATAATGCTGCTGATGTACTATCGGCCCACAGTGGCCGAGGCCTACAAGAGCGTCGTATACATCACGAACAATGTCCCGTTCGGATGGCTCGTGCGCGGACTGCACCATTGGGCGTCGAACGGCATGATAGTCATGGTGTTCCTGCACATGCTGCGGGTCTTCTTCTACGGCGCCTATAAGCCGCCGCGCGACTTCAACTGGCTAACGGGCGTCGTATTGCTCATGCTCACCCTCGGATTCGGGTTCACCGGATACCTGCTGCCCTGGAACCAGATATCGTACTGGGCCACCACGATCGGAACCGAGGCGCCCGGCGCCATGCCGGTGATCGGTGAGTTCATCACCACGCTGATGCGCGGAGGAAGGGAAATCAGCCAGACCACACTCACACGCTTCTTCGCTATCCATGTGGTCCTATTGCCGCTGACAATAGGCTTTTTTCTGATGGGCCATTTCTTTATGATCCGAAAGCAAGGAATTTCGGGCCCGCTCTAGACGCCGGTCCGGCCAAAGGAGGATATATCCCGATGGCGGAACAAACTAAAACCAACATACACGAGGAAGGCGAACCGTTCTTCCCGCACCACATGCTCGAGCAGGCAACGATGATATTTCTTGCGCTGGCGGTGCTGGTCGTGCTGGTGATGTTCTTCCCGGCCCCTATGGAGCCGCCGGCAGACCCGTTCGAGACACCCGATCACATAAAGCCCGAGTGGTACTTCCTTGCGGCCTATCAGGTGCTCAAGCTCGCTGAATACACGGCCTTTATGGGCGCATGGGCCCCCAAGCTTCTCGGAATAATGGGACCGGGGGCGGCCATGATGATTCTGTTTCTCCTGCCGTTCATCGACAGGAATCCGGAAAGACATCCGGCTAAAAGGCCTATAGTCATCGGTTTGGGAATCTTTGCGATCATCTCGTTGGTGGTACTCACGATCTGGGGGAAGGTCTCATGAAGATAGATTGTTCACGGCTGCGCCCGCTTGTCTGCGCGCCTTTATTTGTTTGCATGATCCTGTTGCAGTCGGCGACCGGATACACCGAGGACAGTTCCTGCGTAACCTGCCACTCGGAGCTGGAAGACGAAACGCTGACGCCTCCGGTCGAGGAATGGAAGGCGGGCGTCCACAGCGAGGCGGGCATCGGCTGCCACACGTGCCACGGCGGTGACCCTGCCATCGAGGACGAAGAGGCCATGGCGACCGATGACTATCGGGGCGCACCGGATATAAAAGATATTCCCGAGCTTTGCGGCTCGTGCCATTCGGATGCCGACAAGATGCGCAGGTACAACCTGCGAATAGACGAGTTCGACCTGTTCAGGCGCAGCGGCCACGGCCGCGCGCTCTACGAGCGCGGCGATACAAAGGTCGCCACCTGCGTCAGCTGCCACGGCTCTCACAATATCCTGGGCAAAAACGACAAGGGCTCGAAGGTTCACTACTCGAATATTCCCGACACGTGCGGCAAGTGTCACTCCGATCCGGAATACATGAAGGGCTACGGGCTGCCGACCGACCAGGTGGAAAAATACAACAAGAGCTACCACGCCCAGATTCTGCGGGGGAAAATCCCCGACAAAAATCCCGCCCTGGCGCCCACGTGCGCGAGCTGTCACAGCCACAGCCCGCTATTGCCGGGCGCGGTAGACGTTCCGGAGATATGCGGCAGGTGCCACGGCGTAACGGCGAACTACTTCAAGAGAAGCCCGCACTACGTAGCGCTCAGCGAGGTAGGCGTGCCCAAGTGTGTCGACTGCCACGACAACCACGCGATCCTGTTCCCGACTATAGAAATGTTCTCTTCGGATGAGGAGGGCCGGTGCGGCTACTGTCACGAGGAGGACTCCGTCGGATACGAGACGAGCCAACAGATCAAACACCTGCTCGAGACGGCTGAGCGACAGCTCGAACTGATGGAGAACGAGCTTGCGGACATCGAGCATTCCGGCCGCAACCTGAGCGACCTGCTAACGCTCACCGAGGAGGCGCGCACGAACTTGACCGAGGTGCTTCCTATAGCCCACACTCTGTCGATCGAAAGAATCAAGCAAAAGACGGACAACGTGGCCAAAAACGCCGAGGAACACTTTGAAAAAGTCGGGGAATTCAAAGCCGAACTCGGGGCGCGCAAGCGGAACCTCGCGATCGTGCTGGTCGTCATATTGATCAACGCAACACTACTATACCTCAAGCGCCGCTCGCTGGATTGATTTGCATTTTCAGGCGGGAGCGACCGGCAGAGTGGAACTGCAGATCGTCGGTCGTGGATTGGTTCCTATTCCTGTCGCTCCTGTTTTGATGAGAAGCTCTACTATCTCGTCGTGTCCTCTGAATTTTGCGTGCTCCAACGCCGTCACGACCTTGCCCGTTTTGGAGTTTGCGAGAATCCGGGGACATAATACCTATTTTGTCTGTTATCCGCCCAGAAAATCCGTATTATGTCCCCGGAATTTTCCCTGTCATTCCCGCTTCTCTTCGGGAATCGGCAAACGAACTTCCCCGACCCTCTCCGCTATATCTTCTTTGTCGGGACCGGAACCCAAGTCCCGTATTATTCCGAGATTCGGCGCGAGCATGAGAACCATGAGAGTCCACAAGATTGCCGGCAACAGAATGCTGTGCCTGTTCAACGCGCTTCTCACTCTGCCTAAGCTGAAAAACTTTTTGGGATTCAACAATTTTGCCGTACTCGCTCCCTGTCAAATGCCACGAGCCAGGAGTTTCTCACATGGTTCGAATCCATCTTCCCCGGCTTTTGCAAGGCCTGTTCGCGTCCGTCAGGCGGCCGCGTTGCCGCCGCCTTTGGAGTTATTCAGTATGGCTCGGCCGCCGTCATTCGATATATCCCAATGCTTTCAACTGCTCGCGAATTTCCGGTGGGGCCGACTTCCTAAGTTCCTCTACGATTATTGTTGTCTGCCGCAGTCCCGAGGTGATTTCATTGTACCGATCCCTGAGATAAATCATCTTTTCGGAGCTCAGGTGTGCGAGATTCTGAGTCTCGTCCGGATCGTTCAGTAAATCGTAGTATTCCTCCCGGCCGTCGGGTCTGCGAATGTATTTTCCTCCATTGCCCCTGACCGAGGCGCCAAAATTTGATTCGGAAAATATGAGGGGCGGCGCGGATTCTCCCGCAGCATCCGAGGCGGCCAGGAGATCATGCCCCCTCAGGCCGGGATTCGTTCTCAAACCGAGAAGGGCCAGCGTCGTCGGCAAGATATCAAGCAGGCTGACGTCCCTGTGAATTTTCCGAGGGCCTGGCGACGAAGCCGATGGCAATTTCATAATGAGCGGGACCCTGATTTGTGATTCATAAGGGACTTTCGAATGCCTGCTGATATTTATTTTTCCGTCGTCGTGATATTCGCCGAATGATTCCCCGTGGTCTGAAGTCACAATAATCAGGGCATCGTCATAAAGATTCGTCTCCTGTAGAAAGGAGAAGAAATCTCGCAGGTGGGAATCTGTAATTCTGATTCGCAGGTCATAAAAATCTTGCAGTCCGGCCGGCTTTTCGCTTCCTGAAAATGCTTCCAGGCCCTTGATTTCCGGCCAGAGCCGGCGAGCTGTGGAAAGCAGTTTATCCATTTCCTCTTGTGACAGAGGCTCGCCCTCAGATCGCGGCT
>CBDUSG010000013.1:0-15709 GCA_965369575.1 uncultured bacterium
GTCTACCGAGCCGCATCTGATCATCCGGAGAGTCGAGTTCGCTAATTTGCTTGAGAACGTCCGAGAGAACGATGGCCCGGCGTTCCGGAGCGCTGCCGACCGGGCGAGCGCAGAAGCCGAGGGCCTCCACGGCAGGAGCGGCAGAGATCGGGCATGCCCAGCTCACGTCGTGGCCGGACGCGCGGAGGGCGGCGGCCACTGGGGCGACTAAATGGAGGTGCCCCGTCCCTGCTTGAGAAGTGACCAGCGCTCGCATGAAATCGTGAGACTCCTACCCTCGGAAGCAGAGGCAGCCACTGCAGCCACCTCGCCGCCCAACAATGATTATCTTGTCCCGCATAAAATCCCGAGTCCGGCCGTTCTGCAATATAAGACGCCGGCGGATCACGGCCGGAGTTGCACACCGCGGCCAACTTCAGGGTGATCTTGGAAGAGGGAATTAATCTTATCCCGCAAAATCTGCAAAAGTCAAATCTGCAATTTTGCCATAAGTACCATCCGCGGCCGCTCTTCCCGAGGGCAGGATACAGGGGGCGGAACGGCCGAGTAGGCGGGCGTCGAGCCTGCGCTGACAGCAATGGATACGGGGTTGCCGCATCCCTGCAAGAAATCCTGCCGCTATTTCTCTTCGATGTGCGCGCCAACTCAGGCCGTCGGGCCGCTCATCACGGAACGTTTCCCATCTGTTGAACGCGAAGTCCACATGTGCTAGAATCTGCTCAGCCATGTATGTAGCTGAGGAAACCATAAAGGATCTCGAGAGAAAATACGGCGAGCCGGAGATCGCCCATATCCGCCAGGCGATGATATTGCCCGAGTTCGAGCTTGTGGTCAACAGCATGAAACGAGACCGCGCGCACGACGTCACAATGTTCATTTTTAATGGCTCCTCCATCGTCGCCATCAGAAAGCACATGCATCCCGAAGGCGTATACAGGGCGCCGAGCGGAGGGCTCGTGCCCGGAGAGGACTTCGTGAAGGGGGCGCTGCGCGAAGCCTATGAGGAGACCGGCGCCGTCGTCGAGCTTGAAAGATACATACTGCGCGTCCATGCCGTCTTCGCACACGCGGGCCGCGAGATACCGTGGACCTCACACGTTTTCACCGCGAAATATGTCTCCGGCCGGCTCAGGCCCATCGACACCAAAGAAATCGCCGAAGTAAAGCAGGTCACTCTCGAGGAGTTGCAGGGAAGCATACGGGACACCATGCTGTCTTCAGGCTCCGGGGGCCTGGCCTACAGGGTTGCGCTTACCGACAGGGTGGTCGAGTTGCTTTGATTCCCGCTTGGGCGCGGCGCCGAATCGCCCTGTTTTGAGGGCGTTCGCCTGTCTCGCCAGGCTAGCGCGGCCCGGCGTCATGCGGCATAATAGAGATTGATTCATGCGCCCAGAAGTACTGTCTGACGCAAAACCCCGACGCCTGATTCCGGAATCCGAACATGGACTTGAGCGACAAGATATCCAAGCAGGTTCTCACCACCAAAATTGAAGACCTTATCCGGTGGTCGCGCAAGAATTCGCTCTGGCCGATGCCGTTCGGCACGGCATGCTGCGCGATCGAACTGATGGCCGCCCTCGCCTCCAGGTACGATCTCGCCCGATTCGGCGCGGAGGCGATCCGCTTTTCCCCGAGGCAGTCCGACCTCATGATCGTGGGCGGAAGGGTTTGCATAAAGATGATGCCGGTCCTCCAGCGAATCTACCTGCAGATGCCCGAGCCGAAATGGGTGATCGCGATGGGCGCGTGCGCGAGCAGCGGCGGCGTGTTCGACACGTACAGCGTCATCCAGGGCGTCGACAACTTCATGCCCGTCGACGTGTACATACCCGGCTGCCCTCCCAGACCCGAGGCCGTCATCGAGTCGGTCATGCTTATCCAGGAACGCATCTCGAAGGAACGGCAGGAAATATGACGGCGAGCCCAGAGATACCGCAAATCTACTTGACTCCAAAGTCGCAGCAGGAACTCGCCGAGCGCCAAGTGCAGACCGTCGAGCGGCTTCGTGCGCGTTTTCCCGACGCCGTCTTGGACCAGACCGAATTCCGCGGCGAGATGAGCGGCGTGGTAAAGAGCGAGTCGATCCTTGAAATAGCCCGCTTCCTGCGTGACACGCCCGAGCTGCTCTACCAGCATCTCGCGGACATCACCTGCATCGATTGTCTGCATCTGGAAAACGAGCGCGGACGGTTCGCCGTCGTCTATCATTTCTACTCGTTCAAGTACGCGGGACGCATACGGCTCAAGTGTTTCCTGCCCGAAAGCGACCCCCCGAGGATAGATTCGCTCGTGCCGTTGTGGCGGACGGCCGACTGGCTCGAGCGCGAAGTCTTCGATATGTTCGGCGTCGTTTTCCGCAATCATCCGGACCTGCGGCGCATACTCATGCCGGAGGACTCCAGGCATTTCCCGCTCCGCAAGGATTATCCGCTCGAGGGCCGGGGCGAAAGGGAAACGTTCCCGTACGTCACCCGCGACGGCAGGATCATAGAAAAATCCCGCTCGAATAGGGCAAGGTGAGCCATGGCCGAAGCCGGAACGACAGACCTGCCTGTAAGCGTCCTCCGGGGAATGACGCTCAACTTCGGGCCGCAGCATCCGGCCACCCACGGCACGCTGCGAATCAAGATGGAACTCGACGGCGAGATCGTCGTCAAGGCCACGCCCTACATAGGCTTTCTCCACAGCGGCTTTGAAAAACTCGGCGAGAACCTCGACTTCAATCAATACGTTACCGTCGCAGATCGGATGAACTATATGTCGGCGCTGTGCAATGACATCGCCTGGCACCTCGCCGTCGAAAAACTCTTCGATGTCGAGGTTCCCAAACGCTGCCGGTACATACGCGTCGCGCTCGCCGAGCTGAGCCGCATATCCGACCACCTCATTTTTTTGGGTACGCATGCGCTCGACCTCGGTGCGTTCACTGCATTCCTCTGGTGTTTTCGCGAGCGCGAGAAACTATACGACATCATCGAGATGGCGACCGGCGGCCGCATGACAACCAGCTACACGCGCGCCGGCGGCCTGTGGGCCGACATCCCGATGGGCTTCAGCGAGAAGACTCTGGCGTTTTGCAGCCAGTTTCCCGAGCGCCTCGGCGAGGTCGAGAATCTGCTCACGCGCAACCGAATATGGATCGACAGGACTAAGGGCGTCGGCGTCATCTCGGGCGAGGACGCCGTCGACTACGGGCTCACGGGGCCCTGCCTGCGAGCCTCGGGCATCGTCTGGGACATCCGCAAGGCCGAGCCGTACAGCTCCTACGAGGACTTCGATTTCGAGATTCCATATGGCGAGAATGGCGACGTCTACGACCGCTATCTCATGCGTCTCGAGGAGATGAAGCAGAGCGTCCGGATCGTGCAGCAGGCAATCGAAAATATGCCCTCCGGCCCGGTCAACGCCGATCAGTCGACAAAGATCGTCCTGCCTCCGAAGCAGAAAGTATACACAGAGATGGAGTCGCTCATCCATCATTTTGAGATCATCATGCCCAACACCGGGCCGATGCTGCCCGCGGGGGAAGTCTACGTGCCCACCGAATCGCCCAACGGCGAACTCGGATACTACATCGTCGGCGACGGCAAGAGCAAATGTGCCTATCGGGCGCGCACGCGGCCGCCGTCGTTCGTGAATTTTCAGGCGTTTTCGAAAATGGCCGAAGGCAGCCTTGTCGCCGACGCCGTGGCGGTTCTGGGGAGCCTCAACATCATCGCCGCCGAACTCGATCGGTGAGACGCAAACGGCTATAGAAACCGAGATAGAAACGGAGTTAGACATATGGCCTGGCCCTCGAAGGAGACCGACAAAAGACCTCAGCCGCAGGAGCTGCCGCCGGATCTGGCAGCCGAGATCGACGGGCTTCTGGATCGCTATCCCGACAAAAGCGCCGCGCTCATCCCGGCGCTGCACGCATTACAGGACCGCTTCGGCTTTGTCTCCGACGGCGCGATGCTGGCGCTCGCCGGGCATCTCGGGCTTGCGCCCGGCCGGGTGGCCGATACGCTGTCATTTTACTCGATGCTGCGAACGGCGCCCGTTGGGAAGCACCACATCGAGATGTGCCAGACTCTTTCCTGCATGCTGTTGGGGGCCGACCTGCTGGCCGACTATCTTGCCGAAACACTGGGCATCGGCTTTGGCGAAGTGACGCCGGACGGCAGGTTCTCGCTCGGGAAGGTCGAATGCATCGGCGCGTGCGAGCAGGCGCCTGCGATGCTTGTCAACAATGAGCTTCACGGAAATTTGAATAAGAAAAGTATAGACGAGCTCTTCGCCGGGCTCGACTGAGCGCGGCCGCGCCCGTCGTTATCGAGAAAGCCGTCTGTGCCGGACGGAACAGATATTTCGTCAGGGAATTTTGCGCTATGCTGAGAGATTACATCCCCGTCCTCATAATGTTTGTCTTCGTCTTCGGTTTCGCCGCCGTCAGCCTCATCGTAACGCACATTTTCGGGCCGCGCAGGCCAGGCCGCGTCAAGCTCGAGCCCTACGAATCGGGCATGCCTCCCATCGGCGAAAAACTCGGGCGCATCCCGATCAAATACTATCTTTTTGCCATGTTCTTCATCATATTCGACGTCGAGGTCATCTTCCTGTATCCATGGGCCGTCATTTTCAAGCAGAATGTCGAGGAACATCCCTTCGTGCTTATCGAGATGTTCATATTCCTCATCGTGCTCATCGTCGGGCTCGCCTATGTCTGGCTCAAGGGCGGCCTCGAATGGGAGTGAACAGTATGGAGCCGGTACTGTTGAGAAATCAGGGCGTCGAGAACTCGACCGACATCGACGTGTCGCTCAAAAGGGGCGGCTACGAGGCCGCCAGGAAGGCCTTCGGCGAAATGACGCCCGAAGCCGTGCAAAAAGCGGTCAACGACGCCGTGCTCCGGGGCCGCGGAGGCGCGGGATTCCCGGCGGGCCTGAAATGGAAATTTCTCGACCGGGACCCCGAGAGGACGCGTTATCTCTGCTGCAACGCCGACGAGAGCGAGCCGGGGACATTCAAGGATCGCGTGCTTATCGAGGTCGACCCTCATCAGCTCATCGAGGGGATGATCGTCTCGTGTTATGCGCTCGACGCGCACATGGCCTACATTTACCTTCGCGGCGAATACGCAAACTGCCATCGGATACTCGAAGGGGCGCTCGCACAGGCGCGCGAGCGCGGATTCCTCGGCAAGGACGCGTTCGGGTCCGGCTTCGACGTCGAGATACATCTCCACGAAGGCGCCGGGGCCTACATCTGCGGGGAGGAGTCCGCCATGCTCGAATCGCTCGGCGGCGCACGCGGATGGCCGCGACTCAAGCCGCCATATCCGGCAACGCGCGGGGCGTTTTACGAGCCAACCGTGATCAACAACGTCGAGACGCTGGCGTGCATTCCGCATATCGTTCTTCGGGGAGCAGAGTGGTTCCGGAGCATCGGAAACGACAACAACTACGGTCCCAAGCTCTATTGCCTCAGCGGGCATATCGAAAAGCCCGGCGTGTATGAGTACCCGATGAGCGTGACGCTCAGGGAGCTGATTTACGATGCCGGAGGCGGGATACCGAACGGGCGGAAGCTCAAAGCGGTTCTGCCGGGAGGGGCGTCTTCGGCCGTGCTCACGCATGAGAATATCGACGTGCCGATGGACTTCGACTCTGTATCCAAGGCCGGGAGCATGCTCGGCTCGGCGGGCGTCATCGTCATGGACGACTCGACCTGCATGGTGAACGCCTGCTGGAATGCGGCCCGGTTCTACGCGCACGAATCCTGCGGCCAATGCACGCCATGCCGCGAGGGCACAAACTGGGCCGCTCGCATTCTGGGCCGCATCGAGCGAGGCGATGGCAAACCCGACGACATTGACATGCTTCTGAAAATCTGCGACAACATGCTGGGCCAGACCATATGCGCGCTCGCCGACGGCGCCGTATTTCCGATTCGGAGCATCGTCCTGAAGTTCCGCGACGAGTTCGAGCGGCACATCCGGAGCGGCGGCTGTCCGTTCGGAACCGAGAAGAGCATGCGGACGCTGACGGCGAGATTATGAGGAAACCGGGATGCCGATCATTCGCATAGACAGGCGGGAAATCGAGGTCGACGAGGGCGTCACCATCATGCAGGCGGCCGACAAGCTCGGCATATTCATACCTCGCTACTGCTATCATCCGGGCCTCAGCATTGCCGGCTGCTGCCGCATATGCATGGTCGAAGTCGAGGTATCGCCCAAGCTCCCCACCGCATGCTCGACCCCTGTACAGGAGGGAATGATCGTTCATACGGACACCGAGCGCGTCAAAATGGCTCAGCGAACCGTGATGGAATTCCTGCTGCTGAACCACCCGCTCGACTGCCCGGTGTGCGACCAGGCCGGCGAGTGCGAGCTGCAGGACTACAGCTATATCTACGGCTTTGCGGAAACCCGTTTTCGCGAAAGGAAGATTAAACAGCGCAAGAAAGACGTCGGCCGCGACCTGCTTCTTTACGCCGACCGCTGCATAATGTGCACGCGGTGCGTGCGCTTCGCGCAAGAGGTGTCGGGATACGGCCAGGTAGGCGTGCTGGACCGAGGCGCGCACACGGAGATCGACGTATTCCCCGGCGTCGGCATCGACGACCTGCTGGCGGGCAACATCGCAGACATATGCCCGGTCGGCGCATTCCTGAGCAAGGATTTCCTGTTCAAACGGCGCGTGTGGGAACTCGAGAGCACCCCGAGCGTCTGTCCCGCCTGCTCGGCCGGGTGCAATGTGCTGCTCGACTGCGCCGACGACGAGATCATGAGGCTGCGCCCCCGATACAACCCGGGCGTCAACGGCCACTGGATGTGCGATATCGGGCGCATGGATTACAGGCTCGTCTCAAGCGCCGACCGCCTTAAGAAACCGATGGTCCGCGAAGATGAAATGCTGGAGGAATTTTCGTGGGACGACGCACTCGCGCGAGCGTCGGCCCGCCTGAGGGAAATTATCGCCGAGCACGGCGGCGACTCCGTCGCTTTCGTCGTGTCTTCGGACGCAACCAACGAAGCGGCGTTCGCATTCGCCAGGGGGGCGGCCGAGGGCGCCGCGGCCGGGAACCTCCGCCTGCTTGCCGGAGCGCGAGATGAGCGCGAATAGTTCGCCGGCGGTTTCGTCATCGAAAGCGACCGCTCGCCGAATGAGCGAGGCGTGCTGGATGTTTTCAGGCACTTCGCGCCCTCCGAGTCCGAAAACAATCTGACGAATCTCGGCTCGCTCGCCGGAAAAAAAGCATTGTATGCGCTCTTTGGACCTCACTCGGACGCCGGCTCTGTCGAAATTCTCGAGGGGATCGCCGCCGAAGCCGAGTTTTCCATCGTTCAGGCGACGCTGTCGTCCGCGCTGACCGACGCCGCCGATGCGGTTTTTCCGGGCGCGGCATATGCGGAAAAGGAAGGCGCGTATACCAACTCGCGCGGGCTCGTTCAGCGAATCCGCCCGGCGTTCGGGCCTCCGGGCGATGCCAGGCGGGATATCGAGATAATTCTCGAGCTTTCCGAGGCGATGGGCGTTGATCTCGGCCTCAGGACTGCGGCGGATGCGGCGGATGCATTGGCCGAGGCGATTCCGGGTTATTCCGCATCCGACGATGACGACAATGATGATCGACCTTTGAGCTTTTCAGAGACCGCTTTTGCCGGAGGACCGAAGCGTTGAGGGAATACGTCATCATAGCGTCGATCGCATTTGTGAAGGTGCTCGTCATCTTCGGCGCGATCCAGCTGGGCGTCATGTATCTGACCCTGGCCGAAAGGCGGGTGAGCGCCTTCCTCCAGGATCGATTGGGCCCGAACAGGGTCGGCTGGCAGGGTCTGCTTCAGCCGATTGCCGACGGACTGAAGTTTCTGTTCAAAGAGGACATCATTCCCGCGCGGGCCGATGTGGTGATCTATCTCCTTGCTCCCGCGATGATCGTTGTCCCCGCGCTCATGGCGTTCGCGGTCGTCCCTTTCGGGGATTCGATAGAAGTGGCGGGCAGACGCATCCCGCTGCAGATCGCGGACATCAACATAGGGCTCCTCTATGTAATCGCGATGGCTTCCATAAGCGTGTACGGAATCATTTTCGGATCGTGGGCGTCGGCGAACAAGTACTCGATGATGGGCGGCCTGCGCGCATGTGCGCAGATGATCAGCTACGAGATACCGCTCGGGCTCTCGGTCATAGGCGTCCTGATGATAACCGGCACGCTCCAGCTCGATCGAGTCGTCGAAGCGCAGACCACATACCTCTGGGGTGTGATACCTCGATGGAACATCCTGTTTCAGCCGCTGGCCTTTTTGCTTTTCCTCGTTTCGGCGATGGCGGAGAACAACCGGCTACCGTTTGATTTCCCCGAGGCCGAGCAGGAACTGGTGGCCGGTTATCACACCGAATACAGTAGCGTCAAGTTCGCGATGTTCTTCATGGCCGAGTACGCAGCCATGATAACAAGCTCGGCGCTTGTGGTGATCCTGTTTTTCGGGGGCTGGCACGTGCCCGGCCTGGGGGCTCTCGGACTGCCGCCGCTGCTGAAGGAGCTGATACAGGTGGGCGCGTTCGTGCTGAAGGTGGCGGCGTTTCTGTTCGTCTATCTATGGGTCCGATGGACTTTCCCGCGGTTCCGTTACGACCAGCTCATGCGGCTCTGCTGGAAGGCGCTTCTGCCGCTCGCGCTGGCGAACATCTTTATTACCGGTTTAGTCATGGCGCTTTAGATAATGGAACGCTTTAAATGAGCACAGGAGACAAAAGGACGGACGGGGCGGGCAGAAAAGAAGAGTACGAGATGAATCTTGTCGATCGCCTGTATCTGCCCGCTCTGCTCAAGGGGCTGGCGGAGACGATCCGGCATCTTTTCGAAAAGAAGTTCACGGTGCAGTATCCGGAGGAGAAGGCGCCGGTGTCTCCTCGGTATCGCGGGCTGCACCGGCTCAACAGGGACGAGCTCGGCCGCGTCAGGTGCGTCGCCTGCTTCATGTGTTCCACGGCTTGTCCGGCGCGCTGTATCTATATCGTCGGCGCCGAGGCGCCCTGGCCCGATCGCGAGAAATATCCCGTCCGCTTCGACATCGACGAGCTGCGCTGCATCTACTGCGGCATGTGTGAGGAGGCCTGTCCCGAGGAGGCCATCGAGCTGACTGAGATTTACGATATGGTCGGCGCCACGCGCAGGGAACTCATCTATACCAAGGAGATGCTGTTGGAAGTCTATGACAGAACCAAAGACCGGGGCGGCATGAAGAAATGGGATTAGTCGCCTACATACTGTTTGGCGCGCTCGCGGCGCTGACGGCGTTTAGGGCCGCGAGATCGAGCAGCCGCGGCGAGTTGGCCGTCTGGACGGTGGCGGTCGGCGGATTCGCGCTCGCGGCTGTGGTGGCGGCGGTGAGGGGCGTGGGCGGGTTCTCCGATTTCGTCTTCTACTTCGTGGCGCTGCTGTCCGTCGTTTCCGCGCTCAGGGTTGTGACGCAGACCAATCCCGTGCACAGCGCGGTCTGGCTCATCACCGTATTTCTGTGCATCGCGGTTCTCTTTTTGCTGCGGCGCGCAGAATTCCTGGCGGCCGTGCAGATCATCATATATGCCGGCGCCATCATGGTGCTCTACGTGTTCATCATCATGTTCGTCGATATCGACGTCGCAAGAGGAGAGCCCGCGCCGGCGTGGATGACGGTATGCGTGCTCGGGATTACGGCGGCGTTTCTGCTCGTCGTCGCGCCTGTTGCGCGTGGGCTGCGCCCGCAGGCGGCTATTTCTGCGGTGGCAGGCGGCTACGGCGACGCAGGTGCGATGGGCGAGGCGATCTATTTCGGCGCCGCGCTTCCTTTTGAGGCGACCTCGCTCATTCTGCTCGTCGCGCTCGTGGGCGCCGTATTGATTGGGAAGTCGGAGGAACAATAGAGGTGGTCACCGCATCTGAATACATGATACTCAGCGCGGCGTTGTTTGCGATTGGGGCCGCCGGCTTTCTGCTCCGGCGCAACATCGTCGTCATGTTCATGTCGGCGGAACTGATGCTGAACGCAGTCAACCTCAATTTCATAGGGTTTTCCGCCGAATGGGGAAACGCGATCGGCATGACATTCGCGGTGTTTGTGATAGCGGTCGCGGCCGCCGAGGCCGCCGTAGGGCTGGCGATCCTGATGCTTCTTTTCAGGGCGCGCGCGACGGTGAGTTCCACCGACTGGCGAAGCTTGAAGGGATGATCGGCCCTTCGCGGGCCGGAAACGATCTCCGACAATGGAAAAACAACTCGATTTCGGGCGGGATCTGACATTGGCCGCGCCGGAAGTGTTCCTGTCCATAGCGGCGATGACGTTACTGATACTGGGCGTTCTGATGAGCGAGCGCGACCGGGCGCGGTTGGGCTACCCGACGCTGGTCGCTCTTGTCCTTTCCGGCTATCTTCTTTCCAAGTTCGGTCTCGCCGAGGTTTATGTCGGGTTTTCATCCATGTTTGTGCAGGATGGATTCGCCGTGGTCTTCAAGATGTTGTTCATGCTTATCGGGATACTGACCGTGCTCGTCTCATTCGATTTCCTTCGCGCGCGCGGGGTTCCATACGGCGAGTTTTATGCACTGCTCCTGTTCTCGATCGTGGGCATGATGCTGCTCGCTTCGGCAAACGATTTCATGACGCTGTTCGTCGGCCTGGAGCTGACTTCGCTTTCGACCTATATCCTTGTCGGCCTGCTGAAAAAGGACCTGTGGTCGAGCGAGGCGGCGATAAAGTATTTCCTGCTCAGCATATTCGCCTCGGCTATCCTGCTGTTCGGGATATCCGTGCTCTATGCCGCAGCGGGAACGACTCAATTCGCGCAGATCCCGGGGCGGATGGCCGAGGCGGCCGCGTCGGCGCCCGGAGCGACTGTTATAGCCGCGGTGTTCATTACGGCGGGATTCGGATTCAAGGTGACGGCCGTGCCGTTTCACATGTATGCGCCCGACGTGTACCAGGGCGCGCCGACGCCGGTGACCATTTTTCTTTCGGTCGGCCCGAAGGCGGCTGCCTTCGCGGGGCTGGCGCGGGTGCTCGTCGCGGGCGGAACCGCAATGTCAGCCGATTGGCTGCCGCTGCTCAGCGCCATGGCCGTTCTTACGATGACCGTCGGCAACGTCGCAGCGATCATGCAGAGCAACGTCAAGCGCATGCTGGCATACTCGAGCATCGCGCACTCCGGCTATGTGCTCATGGGTGTCGCCGCGATGACCGGCGCCGGAATGTCGGCCCGCGATTCGCAGAGCGTCACGGCGAGCGTCATCTTTTATCTGTTCGCTTATACGATAATGAACGTCGGCGCCTTCAGCCTTCTTATGTGCATGAGGCGCGGCGACCGGTTCGGCGAGGAGCTGGCCGACTTTTCCGGGCTCGGCCGGCGCAGGCCGGCGCTCGCGGCCGCCATGGTCGTGTTCCTGCTGTCGCTGGCCGGCATTCCGCCGACGATAGGCTTTCTCGGGAAATTCTACATTTTTGCCGCGGCGATACGCGCCGGACTGTATTGGCTCGCGGTGGCGGGAGTGGTGAACGTCGTGATTTCGCTCTTCTACTACGCTCGGATCGTCGCGCACATGTTCATGCGGGAGCAGGAAGTCGATGTTACCGACGTCAGGTCGTTCCCGCTGGGGCTGGCGATAGGCGCCGCGGCGGTTGCGACGGTGGCCCTGGGCCTTTTTCCCCAGGCGATTCTGTCCGCGATCGAGCGGTCGGCAAACATATTTGTGGGAGGGATTTTTCCATGAAATGTCCTGAATGCGGAACGGACAACGCAGAAAACCAGAAATTCTGCGGCAATTGCGGCGGAGCGCTCGACGGCGAAGGCCTCGGCGAGCTGTTCGAGAGGGCGTTCAAGAGCGAGGCGCGGGGCGACTTCGAGGCCGCGCTCGAGACGTACAGCCGACTGCTCGAGAAAAGACCGAAGAGCCATGAAATCCTTTTCAAGATGGGCATGGTCTGTTACGAACTCGGACGGGCGGATGAGGCGATCGAGAAGTTTCAACAGATCGTCGAGCAGAACCCGCGCTTTGTGTATGCGCACTTTCGGCTCGGTCTGTGCCGTTATCAGAAATGCATGATCGAAGAGGCCATAAAGTCATACTCCGACGCGCTGAAGACCGCGCCCGATTTCGTGCCCGCGTTGCTGCAGCTCGGGCTCGCGCAGTTTCACATCGGGCGCATGGAAAAGGCCGCCGAGGCGTTCCGGAAAGTTGTCGAGTTCGGCGGAGCCCAGACCATCGCCCACTACTATCTCGGCCTCGTCTACGAGCGCATGAGGCGGGCCGACGAGGCGATCGAGCAGTTCGATCTGGTCGTAAAAGAGAACCCGAACGATCCCTCGACGCATTATCATCTGGGGATTCTTTACAAGCGAAAATTCATGCGCGACGCCGCCGTCGGCGAATTGATGCGCGCTCACCAGCTCGATCCCGACGACGAAGCGACGCTCGAGGAATTGAGTTCCCTGCAGCAGAAATAGCCATCGAGGAGGAACACGGGCGATGCCGCAAAAAACCAGCGGGCCGGACCCCTGGCGGACGCCCTCGCTCAGGGACGATAAATTCGCGCCGATGGACCTGTTTAAAAGGTCGCTGACGCTGCTTGTAGCCAATGACCTCGGCGTATTCAAGCGCCTGGCGGGCGGGCCTCTCTCGCACGAAGAGCTCGCACGGCGGCTGAAGGCGAATCCCAAGGGCATTCGCATTCTGCTCGATGCCCTCGTCGCGCTCCGGTATCTCAAAAAGGCGGACGGGCTATACGAGAACGAGGACGATACGGCCCGCTATCTCACGGAAGAGTCACCGGAATTTTTCGGCACGATGATGAGCCACTCCTATCACGGCCTGCGGCGCTGGCTGCGGCTGGAGGACGTCGTGCGCAAGGGACAGAGGCAAAGGCACACGCTCCCCGAGTTTCAGGCGACCGAAGGCGTCGAACGCCGCAGGACTAAGGCGTTCACGCTCGGTCTCGACGAATCGAGCCGCTCGACCGCCGCAATCGTTGCCGAGACGCTCGATCTGAGTGGAGTCGTAGACATGCTCGACGTCGGCGGGGGAGCGGGAGTCTATTCGATTGCGCTGGCGAAGAAATGGCCCTTGCTCAAGCCCGTGGTTTTCGAGCTTCCAGTGCCCGCACGTGTCGCGAGGCGGCAGGCGAAGGCCGCGGGACTGGCGGATCGCGTCGGCGTCAAGGCCGGCGACTTCCACAAAGACGACCTTGGCGCAGAGCGCTACGACGCGGCTTTCATCTCGAACATAATCCACATCTATTCGGCGGACAACAACCGCAAGATCATAGGGAAGGTTCACCGAGCGCTGCGGCCCGGCGGGATGATCGTTGTAAAAGACATGTTCGTCGACGATGGGCGCGAAGCACCGTTTCATCCCCTGATGTTTGCCCTCACGATGCTGATGTTCACAGATGAGGGCGACACCTACACATTCTCCGAAGTCACGCAGTGGCTGCGCGAGGCCCGTTTTGCGCGCATCCGGCGCCGCGTGATCATTCCGCGCGAGTCCTCACTTCTTATCGGATACAAGAAATAGGCAGGGCCGCGGCGAAACCGAGTCACGATCTGTTCCGACCGTCTCGGCGCGATTTTGCGATTGCCTGCGCCTGGCGAATGTAGATGGGCTCGAGCGAATCGACGTCGGCGAACTCGCCCCGCTTGAGCTTTTCGATGGCAAGAAAACCGACGATCGATGCGCTCGCGCCGGCGACCTTGTGTGAGGAGAAAAGGGCGAGGTCACCCATTATCTCGGTGATTTCCTCGCGGAATCTCTCAGCCCCGGTTCCGAAGAAGAGCGCCTGCTGTTTCGCGTCTTTCAACAGATCGGAGACGGGGAGCACGAGATCCTCCGAGCATCGCAGGGTCTCGCCGTCTTTGTTCTCGAACCACGCCGCGTACACCTCGTTCATCCGCGCGTCAAGCATCGGGCACAGCAAGTGCGTGCAGTGGGGAAAGCCCCGGGCCATGGCCTCGAGCGTCGGAACGCCCACCAGCGGCTTGGAGGCCGCTACCGCGAGCCCCTTCATCGTCGCCATGCCGATGCGCAATCCCGTGAACGAGCCCGGCCCGAGGGCCACGGCGAAACCATCGAGCATATCGGGCGCGCAGTCGGCGGTCTGCAGAACGTAGTCGATGGCGGGCATCAACTGGGCCGAATGGGTCTCCTGCACGTGAAGCGTGAGTTCGCACAGCAGCCGCTCGTCTTCGACGACCGCTACGCCGCCCATCAACGTCGAGGTTTCAACAGCCAACACTTTCATCGTTTGAGTGGACTTTTTGGGGTCAGACCCCAATTTGTTCACCTAACACCGAATAGTTCGCTTTCTATCTCTTCGACCGTGCTTTTCAGTCGTTTGTCATCAATTATCTGGTTCTTCGCTCGTGACAATGCCCGATGTACACCTGTCGTTCCAATGTCAAACAACCTGCCTATTTCGGCCTGAGTCGTGCTCGTATGGCTTCTGAAAAGGTATATGCAGACATTTCTTGCAGTATTGTTGCGGCTTCCGGGCCGGAGTATTTCTTCTTCAGTAACCGCGAATCTTCCTGACACCGCACAGATCATATCATTGAGGGATTCCTCGGCGGAGCACCCGGTCTCAGGAGTCTCCCGGCACCGCCTGGAGGCGATCTTCTCCCTGATTTCATTTGTGAAACCTTCGTCGCCGAGTATGAATCCGCTTTTGATCTTCTCAAAAGGATTATCTTCTGAAGTGGCCGCCTCTTGAACGAATTCCTCATAGAGACTCCTGGCCTGCGCTCTGTTTTTGGAGAATTGATCGAGCGTCAGGTTGCAGCAGAGCCATGCAGATTTTTCCTTACTCGTGATATAGTCCGCATAGCTACTCCACCGGTAGTCTTCCGGCTCTGCCACGATTCCAGCCCTGACCGGATTCAAATGGATATACCGGCTGACGGCAAGAAAGTACCTATCCTTCTCTATCAGGATGCTCTTATATCTGCCCTGGAAAAGATGTCCCACCCTTTTATGTCGGCGATTAAAGAATACCGTGTATGCGGTGTTAAGGAAATGCATTGCCCGTGAAAGCTTGCCCTCTGGTGTCTCAACAAGAAGATGATAGTGATTCGACATCAGAACGTATGCGTGCACGACCACCGAAAATCTGGCCGGGACCTCCGAGAGTGTGTCAAGGAACTTCCATAGATCCTTATCCTCTCTAAATATCGGCCCTCCTTCGTTCCCTCTGGCGGTAATGTGATGGAACGCGCCCTCGTATTGGATTCTCAGCGGTCGAGCCATAAGCAAATTTTACCACAAAATATTGAGTCAAGTCAACTTTTTGGGGTCTGACCCCTCACTCAAGGGGGCTTGACCGGCAAACGAGTGGGATGTTATCATGAACGGACTTGACGACGGGGAATCAGCTTTGGAAAATCGAAAAGCCACAGTTTTCGACATTCAGCGATACTCGGTCCATGATGGGCCGGGCATTCGCACGCTCGTCTTTTTCAAGGGGTGCCCTCTCAGGTGCCGGTGGTGCCAGAATCCCGAGTCCATAGACCGGCGGCCGCAGCTGGCCTTTTTCGCCACCAAATGTATCGGATGCGGCGAGTGCGCGAAGGTCTGCCCGAAGGACGCGATAGACTTCGAGAATCCCGAGCGAATAAACAGGGAACTCTGCGACCGCTGCGGCAAATGCGCCGAGGTGTGTTATGCGGAGGCGCTGACCGTCATCGGTAAGGAGTACGACG
>CBDUSG010000014.1:0-15483 GCA_965369575.1 uncultured bacterium
TGCCACGGCTCTCCGGAGAGCCGCGACAACTATATTCTTGATGGGATGGACGCGATGCGTCAGTTTGCGACAATGGCGAAGATGTCCGTGAAAATCGGATTTTTCGGGCACAGCCATCTTCCATCCCTGTTCGCATATCGCGGGTTCAACCACGATCTGGAGCAGGCGGGCAACCACTGTCTCGACAAAGATAACGTGTACCTGGTCAATTTCGGAGGACTGGGACAACCCCGCGACGGAGACCCGCGGACATGCTTTGGCATTTTCGACTCAGAGGAATTGACCGTTGAATTTTTCAGGGTCGAGTATGACGTTATAAAATGCGCAAGGAAGGTGGAGATAGCCGGCCTCGATGTCTATCTGGCCGAGAGGCTGCTGGCGGGCGCCTGAAGATGCGGCCGGCGCGGGCGCCTTGCGAGGGGGAATCCAATGCGAAAGGTAGAGGTCAAGCGCAAAACTACCGAGACGGACATCGAAGTGAGCCTCGCTATCGACGGCAAGGGCGTCTACGATGTAAACACGGGCATCGGTTTCTTGGACCACATGCTGTCGCTCATGGCCAGGCACGGTCAGTTCGACCTTTCGGTCGAGGCTAGGGGAGACCTCGAGGTAGATTTTCACCACACCGTGGAAGACGTCGGGATGTGCCTGGGCGAGGCCTTTGACAAGGCACTTGGAGGAAAGGAAAAGATCGTCCGATACGGCTCGGCGCGGGTCCCGATGAATGAGGCGCTCGCTCAGGTGGACGTCGATATTTCCTCCCGGCCGTTCCTTGTGCTCAACGCAGAGCTGCCCGCGGCGAAAGTGGGTCAGTTCGACGCGGAACTTGCGGCCGAGTTCCTGCATGCGTTCGCCAATGCCGCGCGCCTGACGCTCCATGTCAACCTTAAGTACGGCGAAAACGTTCACCATTGCATAGAGGCCATATTCAAGGCGTTGGGGCGCGCACTCGCCCAGGGAGCGCGACTGGACGCTGGCATAGAGGGCGTGATGTCCACCAAGGGAAAGCTTTAAGACCATGATTGCCATAATCGACTATCAGATGGGCAACCTGCGCAGCGTGCAGAAGGCATTTGAATCGAAGGGCTTCGACGCCGTCGTGACGGACGACGTCGGCGCCATCAGCGATGCCCGCGGCTTAGTGCTTCCCGGAGTGGGCGCCTTCGGAGACTGCCAGCGTGAACTGAGCGCGCGCGGGCTTATCGACCCTCTGCTCGAATGGATCGATTCCGGACGCCCGTTCCTCGGCATATGCCTTGGGCTCCAGATACTTCTCACGGGCAGCGAGGAATGCGAAACAGCACCGGGATTCAACGTGATCCCGGGCCGCGTGCGCAGATTCCCCGCGAGCGAGCTCAAGGTGCCGCACATGGGATGGAACCAGGTCCGATACGGTCCGGGGGGCGGCGAGAGCGGAGGCTCGATGCGCGAATGCCCCATTTTCGAGGGGATTCCCGACGGGACATTTTTCTATTTCGTGCACTCTTACTACGTGGATCCTGACGGCGACTCGACCGTTGCCGGATCGACCGAGTACGGGATCACATTTGTCTCGGCGATATGGCGCGGCAACCTCTTCGCCACCCAGTTTCACCCGGAGAAGAGCCAGAACGCCGGTTTGAAATTGATTGAAAATTTCGGGAAACTCGTCGGCGCAGCCTCCAGTAAGGCGCCCGCTGAGGCCAATAAAAAATGACAACCCGGCAGCCGCGAAGAAGAAAACCCAAGATAAGCCTTCGCGTCAAGATGTTCATTGCGCTTGTCCTCGTGGGCGTGCCGCCGCTCGTTGTGACGTTGCTGACGGCCCTTGCCAAGGGCATGGAGATCCGCACGTCCAACATCGGCATGCGGTTCGAGAACATGGCTGCCTGGATGTCCGAGGATATCCAGGCAAGCTTTTCAGATGAGATATCCGAGGCCAAAAGCCTGGCGCTCGCGCCCGCGCTTCTGAGCGCGGTAGCCGATGCCAACAGGTCCTATCGCGGGAAGGACGAGGAGTCGGTACTTGCCGAGATAAAGGCGATAGATGCGCAATGGCAGGCCGCCACAAGGATAAACGAGAAGATTCGAGGCTATCTTTCCTCGCCGGTTTCACGTTACCTTCAGAATATTCTCGAATTGCGCGCTGACAAGTATGCCGAGATATTCGTGACCGACGAGCAGGGGGCGCTCGTAGGCGCAACCGGCAAGACGACGGACTTTTATCAGGCCGACGAGTTGTGGTGGCAAAAGGCGTTCAATCAGGGCAACGGGCGGAACCTGATCAAGGGAATCGAGTTCGACGAGAGCACTCAGCTGAAGACTATGACGATCGCGGTTCCCGTTCGCGACCCGGCCAGCCACACAGTCATGGGTGTCCTGAAAGTCGTCATGAGAACCGAGTACCTTTTCCACTCAATCAACACTCTCAAGGTCGAGGACAAAGGGGGATACGCGGGGCTGACGACCAGGGACATGCAACTGCTGGCCACGTCCGCCCCTTTGCGGCCGAGCCGCATAGGGGTAGATTTCTGGAGAACGATCGTCGGACAGGGCAAGGGCTGGGCAAAGGCGCCGAATCAGCTGGGAAATGAAAGCGTGCTCGGTTTCGCTGTCATCGACGCTGGCGGGATCGACGCCGAAGTGATCCTGGCGGGCGGCAAGTGGTACGTCTTTTTCCATCAGAGCACCAGCGAGGCTTACGCGCGTATCTATCGGATGACCCCGCAGGTCATTGCCCTCGGCTTGGGCCTCGTCCTGGTGCTCAGCCTGGTGGGCTTTTACGCGACGAACCGGATAGTCATGCCTATCCGCCTGCTTCGTGAAGAGGCGCAGTACATCGCGCGGGGCGACCTGGGGCGAAGGGTCGAGATTCATACGAACGACGAGATAGAGCTTCTTGCCGACGACGTGAACATAATGTCGGCAAAGCTGAAGGAGATACATACCGAGCTCGAGCACAAAATCGAGGAGCGTACCGCCGAGCTTTCGGAAGCCAACACGCGGCTCGAGGCCCAGCGGAGCGTTCTGCTCAAAGTCAACAAGCAACTGATGAAGGCGAGCACGCTCAAATCGGAATTCCTCGCCGATATATGCGACGGACTCAACAATCCCGTGCACAACATCATCAGGCTCGCACAAAGCGTGTTGGACAAGGGTGTCGAAGAACTCGATGAGATGCAGCGGGTCTATCTGGGCGACGTCCTGAGCAACGCCAAACATCTGCACCAGCTGATAAACGAGGTCTTTACGCTGGCCCGGGCTACGTCGGGCAAGATGGAGCTGAAACTCTCGCGCTTTAATATCGAGGATGCGATTCGGGAGGTGCAGGACACGGTCAGGGCCCTGGCCACGGAGAAGAACATTCAGTTCGAGTTCGCATTCGACGACGGCGTGGGCGAGCTGACGGCCGACCTGAATCTTTTCAAGCACATCGTGTTCAATCTCTACACCAATGCGATCAAGTACGGCAAGACCAATGGAACGGTCGTGACAGCCTCTTCGATTGTCGAGGACTCGGTCGAGATTTCCGTGGCCGATACCGGGATCGGCATACGGCCGGTGGATCGCGAGCGCATATTCTACGAATTCGAAAAGGTGGAGGACACACAAAGCCCGTATTACGAGGGTTCCGGTATGGGATTGGCGCTGGCAAGGCGTTTCGTTGAAATGCACGGCGGAAAAATATGGGTTGAAAGCGAGTACAGCAAGGGAAGCAGATTCATATTCCGAATTCCTTTGTCGCGCGAAACGAGCTAAGCGTTTTCATCGATCCGGAACCGGACAGACCGAGAATCCATCCATATGCAAATCGTCGGGTGCGGCCTTAGCGCAAAACAGGTTCTCTCTCGCCGAAGCATTCCCGCCGCGCTGCTGGCCATTGTCTGCGCCGCTCTCTTGTTGAAAGCATCCGTCTTTTTTCTGCGTGCGGCGCACGTAGCGGCCTATCCCTATGAATGGTCGACGATGGACGGTTATTACGTCTATTTCGGCTCGCGGCTGCTGTCCGGCCTGCCTATATATTTCGGCTATGATTCACTGCTGATGCCTTTCGAATATGTGCCGCTTTACCCGGCGGCCATTGGAGTCCTGAGCGCGGTGTTCGGGCCGGGGGTGTGGTATGAGAGGAGCTTCGGCCTCCTGTGCTCGCTCGGCATTGCGATTCTTGTCGCGCGCATCGTCAACCGGCGCACCGAAAACAGATGTGCGGCCGCAACGGCCGGCCTCCTCTTTTTCGCGCCGGCGGCAATCTCGGTCTGGTACATCGTCCGCGGCATCGACCTGTTTGCCGCCCTGCTGGCGCTTTTCGCAACGACGCTGGTCGAGCAGAAGGATCGCGGCGGTAGACGCCTTATGTTGACGGGGCCGGTATTTCTCCTCGCATTTTATGCAAAGCAGACCGCAGTTTTCCCCGCGGCCGCCGCGTGCCTCTTCGTCCTGTCGCGCGATTTCAAGAAGGGGGTCCTGATGAGCGCGGGCCTCGTCGGCGCCGTGCTCGCGGTATTTGCGCTGCTGCAGCTCGCCAGCGGAGGATGGTTCTTCGAGAACGCGTTCCTGACCACGTCTCGAAATCCCTATCATTTCGGCCGCTTCATGCTGTTCGGTCGCGCGTTTTTGCTGCAGACGGGCATCGCCTTCGGCATCGCCTTTATCCAGGCCGGCCGGGGAATCGGGCGGCGGCCGGATCTGTGGTCCCTTTATTTCTGCTTCACCCTGATCTCGATCCTGCTGTCGGGCAAGGCAGGGGCCGCCCTGAGCTATTTTGTCCCCCTGTTCTCCGCCACATGCATCTGCGTCGGGCTGACGCTGGGCGATTCGACGCTTTCCGAAAAACGGCCGAGGGTCTACGCCGCGGCGCTGATCCTCATGGCCGCTCAGGCCGCGGTGTTTTTCGCGGGATACGTTCCGGTTCCGACCGGGAAAGCTTACGAGCGGGCCCGCATGCTCGACGAGCACGTGAAGAATCACCCGGGCCGGATACTCTCCGAGCGCATTGACAGCTTCGCCGTCCGAAACGGTAGAGAACTGAATGTGGAAGCCGTACAGCTGCCGAGCCTGATCATCCGGGGACGATTCGACCAGTACCTGCTTGTGCGCGCGATAGATAACAAGGATTTTTCCCTGATATTGTATAGCGGCGTATACTTTCGCGGACTACCCCAGGTCAGGCTGAGCATTTTCGAAAACTACAGAGTCATCGACAGGATAAATGTGGGTCTCTTCTACGGTGAGACTATGTTCACCGTACTTGTCCCGACCGAATAGTGCCGCTCCACTTGATTTTGTGATACCGGCAATGGTAAAATTTTATTTAAATTCGATGACCCCAAACTCTTAGGGCACGAAATGGCTGTGGACGGGGCTCCCGGCGAAACCCGAAAGATCGAGTTTCTAGGGACAAAAAAACACATGAAGCGGGGGCTCTCCTTCTTCAAGGAAGGAGAGTACCAGAGCGCAATCGAACAGTTCGAGATGGTTGTGCTCCATGAAAAGAGCTATGTCCGCGCATACAACAACCTTGGCTACGTATACAGAACGATCGGAGACTACGAAAAAGCGATCGAGGTCTGGAAGCAGGGCCTAACGGTTGACAAAGACTACCGGAAACTCCGCAAGAACATATCCGGCCTTAAGAAAATCCTGAAGCAGAAAGGAAAACCCGGCGAACCTCCCCCCATCGGCATCGAGGACTTCGAGGCACAGCTCGAATGGCTGTCCGAAGACGCCGAGCTGATAGAAACACTCCATAGCCGCTTTTTCGAGACATGCCTGATAGAGGACGGCCGGGCCCGGTACGCCCTGATGACCGTCTGCAGGCCGCTTTCCGCAATTCCGGGCGCGCTTCGGGAATTCGAGCGGGCCTGCTCGAGTTGGCTGAAACACGGCCCGGGCCGCTACGTTGTCCAGGCAAGGTCTCTGGAGCGTGTCGCGGCGCGGCCTTTCCTGGTCCTCGAATATGCCCCCGGGGGATCCTTGCGGGGCCTCATGGAAAAGAGGTGGACAATCTCCTCGCCCGACGGCGTGCCGCCCGAGGGCTCCGGCGGCCGGAAGACGCTCTCAATTGGCCAGATACTCGAGTTTGCAATCCAGATGTGCATCGGCTTGCATTCGATACACTCAAAAACCGGGTCCGCGCACGGCGACGTCAGGCCCGAGAACATGCTGCTTTACGATGACGAGCCCGATGGCCCGGGCGGGGATGAAGAAACTGATGCCGACACCTACTACCTGAAGATCACTAACGTTGGCCTGTGGGCTGCATTCCAGAGCGAAAGCATATTCTGTGACCCCGTAGGCGAAGTGCTCCCCGAGTTCGCCGGTGAGGGTCTTGTGCAGACCTCGTCGGGATTTATTACTCCGTCCCTCTCCTGGTGTGCGCCGGAGCTGCTCGAATCCGTTTCCGTCCCCACCCTCGCGACGGACGTATATGCGCTGGGGATAGTGCTATATGAAATGCTGACCGGGCTGCTGCCGTTTTCCGGCGCCAACCCGTCCGCTCTGCTGAAAAATATCAGAGAGGAACGGCCCGAGCATCCCTCGATCATCAACACTCGAGTGCCGATTACGGTAGGCAGTATCGCGATGAAATGCCTGGAGGAAATGCCCGGGGCCCGTTTCACCGATTTCCTTGCGGCCGGCGAGGCCATTCTCGGATACATGGAGGCGAGCACCTTCGCTCTCACCGAACTTGCCGAACTTTGCGGTCGGTACGAGAAAATATCGAGGTTCCAGTTCCGCGATGAGGAATCGGGTGCGACCATGATGATCGTAGGCGGGACAGAGTTTTCGCCGGAGGTCGGGCAAATCTGGGAGATAGCCCAACAGCAGGCCGAAAAAGATGGCGACGCGGCGCTGAAGGAACGTATGTCCGGTATCGAAAAGGCGCTGTCAATGCCCGGCCACACCATCGGCGAGGCATACCCGACGCCTGCCGGCATAGCGGATGCCCTCACGGGCGTATCGGCAGAGCGTTACCGCGATGAACTCGATGCCCTCACGGGCGTACAGAGGAAAGTCGAGCCATCCGAGCCGGAGAACGAAGTGCCGGTGCTGGAGGTGATCGTTGAGACGCCAGCCGGCCCCACGGCCGCCGCCTCGACGACCGAGGTGTTCGGTCCGGAGGTAGCCTCCCGCTACTCTTCTCTCTTGATAGTCGGCGATTCGAATCAGGCGGCAAGCATGCTGGCCGATGGGTTGAGATTGTGCGTGGAGGAGCTTTTGCTGCAATCCCCAAACGGTCCCTCCCTGATCGATGCCTACACCAAGGCGGCGCAGGCGAAGAACTTTCTCCATTGGCCGGGGCCGATTTTCGAGGAGCTTTCGTCGGTCTCCGATTGCCCGGGCCCGCGCGACTTTCTCGAGGGCGGGATGGAGACGGATCAGCAGATAATAGCCGCGGTGTGCGGATTTGTTTTCATGCTGGATGACAGATTCGCCGAAGCCCTGGAAACGTTCAACATGGTCCAGGAATCGCAGTACCTGCAGGCGCTGAATATTTGCATGTGGGCCATGTCGAAGTTCCGGGCGCCCGAGATGGAAACGATACGGATCAACAGCCTCAAAAACGCCGCGAGACTGCTCAAGGAGAGCATTTCGGCGGACAAGGACTCGGACAGGAGAAGCACGCAGATCGCTTCCTCGCATCCGGGCTCGGCATTGGCCGATTCACTTTTCCTGCGTGGCCTGGTGTTCGAACTGCTGGCGGAATACAAGTCCGCAATAGCGCATTTCAGGGAATGCAAGAGGCTTGTGCACGCCGAGGGCGGCATGTCGCGAA
Organism: uncultured bacterium; assembly: GCA_965369575.1. Taxonomy (GTDB): domain Bacteria; phylum Abyssobacteria; class SURF-5; order SURF-5; family SURF-5; genus CBDUSG01. The sequence goes on from CBDUSG010000014.1 coordinate 7,757, forward strand.
AAGTGCGGCCATGGGCCGATCTGGTACAGGGCAAATGTCTGTACGAGTTGGGAATGCCGAGCGAAGGATTCATGCGCTGGCAACGTACGCTCAAGCTGGAACTCGAGCCCCCCACCTTTTCGTTCCTCGAACTCGGCGCAAGCCGTCCCAAGACCCTTATCGCCGGCCTTGCGCTGCGCTGTTGCGAGAGCGCCGTGTCGCGCTTCACGGAGAACGCGATGCTCCGGTGCGTAGAAGGCAAGCTCCTGAATTGCCTCGGGCGCGGCTCCGAGGCCCTCGAGTCCGCGGAGCGCGCTCTTGCGATCGAGCCCGCCTTCGGGCCCGCGCACTTCGTACGCATGGAAGCGGCGCTTCGGGACGGAAATTACAATGATGCGCTAAGGTCGCTGAAGATATGCACTCTGCGCGAGCCGCTCGAGCCGATATTCATGCTGCGCGAGGCGGAAATCCTGTCCCATCTCGGAGAGACCGATGAGGCGCTTCACGAATTGAAAAGGGCACTCGGCAACGGGCTCGATCTCGCGGAACTCAGAGCGAGTATAAAGAAAGACCGGCTGGTTGCAATGGAAAATTCCGACGAGTTTGTCGAGATTATCCGAGGCATCGAATCGAAGTAGCCCTCTGGTTTTCCTCTGCCCGATCCTCAGCGCCGCACCTGCAAGAAGATTTTAGTGCCCGCCGCCGTCAATACCGCATGAGAGATTTCATACGGATTCAGGTTGACGCTCCTTGCCTGGAAAGACGTTTGAAAAGAGAGGCGGATACGCAGCGCAATGGGTTTGAATTATCCGGAAAAGCTTGCCCGCTCGGATAGCGACCGGAGCCCGTGGGCACCCCAACCGAATTTGCTTGAAAAAGTCCTCGAAGTGTGTTATAAAGTTGAGGTACATGGACGGAACGTCAAAAATCCCTGCCATGTTCGTGAAGGCCCGAGATTATTGAGCCAACACTCAAAGAATGGGAGCCCCGAATACTTCGAGTGAATTGCACGCCGCCTCGGCGCGGAAGCACGAAACTTGGATGAGGGGCGCCCACGTGAACCTATTCGGTTCATAAGATCGAGCCTCACGGCATTGTGGTGGGGATTTTTTATGCGTGTATCAGGAGACGAATCCGCAACACCCGGGGCGCTTTCATCGACTGAGTATTCATTCGGGCTGAATCTTCATTCGGCTTGAGCGCCCGAGATCACGGGCCGTATCTCATTATCATCCCGAATGCGATCGGATCGCCGTCCGGAGTCGCGAAAACCGTGCCGTCTCTGCGCCGCTCCTTCCGCACGTCATAGCTGAAGATGGGTTCGCCGCGCGGGCCGTCGAGCGACGAACTCCCCGCGGGCAGGTCGCTCTCATTGCCACCGACATTCAAAGGGGTGTCAATGTCGTCGTTTTCGCCGGTGCTCGGCTCGAACAGAATGAAGTCTCCGTCCTCATCCGCTGGATCGCTCGCGTAAGCGTCGGCTCCCACGTCCTCGCCGTCCTGCATGACGAGATAATAGTTACGCAGTCCGTGGTCCTCTTCGTCGAGCCCCACGCTGTAAATGACCCAGCGATTGTAGTATGCGGGCGGGCTGGCGGCGTACTCGTCCAAAGCGCCGGTGGTGGCGTTGCCGTCGGTCCACCCGCGGAACTTTGGCATCCCCGTATCGGTTTTGCCGTAGACGTGGCCCGGATAGTAGTGGTAATAAGTGTCCTGGACCGCGAACCGGTCGAGCAGCACCGCCTTGGCGGCGTCCGCGAACATGCCCAGGCGGTCGTAATAGGTGCCGTCCAGCCGGTCGTTGCCCTCTCCGGCGTCGCTCGTGGCCGACTGCAGGTCGAGCCCCAGGTCTTCTCCCGGGTCAAGTTGGTAGTTCCCCTCGGTGCCATCGGTATCCGGGCCCGTATAAGCCGAGTTGGCTATCCACTGGCCGCCGCTCAAGACGAACGGTCCCGTCCCGTCGGCGCCCACGTCCTCGCTCGGGAAAAAACCGTCCCCGAGCCAGTCGTTCCCCAGGGGCGGAAACGTGTCCCAGTCGGCGTAATATTGATTGAGCGCGGTCTCGATTTGCGCGAGCTGCGCCTTTTCCGCTCCAACGCGCGCCCTCGTGCGAATCTTGCCTATGGCCGGGAGCGCTATGGCCGCCAGCAGACCGATGATGGCGATAACCGCCAGAAGCTCCACCAGCGTGAAACCGAATTCCGTTTGATGCTCTCGACGGTGTGACTCCCACTTGTACATCATTTGGCAGCCTCCTTCGGATATAGCGCGAAACGACCGTTCCGCCTCCACTCATCCCCTCCAAAAAAAAAGAATCCTATCCCTTTCCCCGGGTAAGATTCAAATGATGGACTTCACGGCCTTCACACGTAATTCTACACTGCTTCGGACCGATCTGTCAAGCTATTTTTTAATTGATTTGAATCTGACGGATCGGATATACTAGTGTCGTGTCAACCGTATACTGTTGTTTTCAGCAAGGCGCGATATGCAGAACCTGCTCAAAAATCTCAACGAGCCTCAGCGGCTCGCCGTCACCACGACCGAGGGGCCCGTCCGTGTCGTTGCGGGAGCCGGCAGCGGAAAAACCCGTGTGATAACCAGCCGTGTGGCTTATTTGATAGGGGCCGTCCGCGTGCCGCCCCGGAACATCCTGGCGGTAACCTTCACAAACAAGGCCGCCGAAGAGATGCGGAGCCGAATCCACAGAATTCTGGGCACGACGGGGCTGGAATCCTGGATTGGCACATTCCATGCCACGTGCGCACGGATTCTCAGGCGCGAGGCCGAGCGAATCGGCTACAAGAGCAACTTCGCCATCTACGATGAGTCGGACCGATTGTCGCTGGTCAAGCATTGCATGAGGAAGCTCTCGCTGCCCGAGCGTGAGCACAGCCCGAGCGCCGTGGTCTCCCGGATCAGCCTGGCCAAAAACAATCTGCTTTCCCCGGAAGACGTCGAAAACGCAGCCTCCAACTATTTCGAGGAGACCGTCGCCAGGGTCTACAAGCTGTATCAGCGGTTGCTCGTCGAGAACAACGCGATGGACTTTGACGATTTGCTGAGCAATGCGCTCAAGGTCCTGGACGAGTTCCCCGATTGCCTGCGGAAATACCAATCGTTTTTCAGATATGTCCTCGTCGACGAGTTCCAGGATACAAACCGGGCGCAATACGATTTCGTCCGGCTTCTAACCGAAAAACATCGGAACCTTTGCGTCGTGGGAGACGAGGACCAGAGCATATACAGCTGGCGTGGGGCCAACGTCGACAATCTGCTCGACCTTCAGTCCGATTTTCCTGAGGCGACAACGGTATTGCTGGAGGAAAATTACAGGTCGACTCAGCTCATACTCGACGCGGCCAACGCGGTCATCGGGAACAATGTCAGGCGCAAGCCGAAACGCTTGTGGACCGGCAAGGCGGGCGGCGAAAAAGTCCAATGGTTCCACGCACCCAACGAACGTTTGGAAGGGCGCTACATAGCCGGGCGGCTGCGAGAGCTGAAGGCGCAATGCAATCTCGCCAATTCCGATTTCGCCGTTTTTTATCGCACAAACGCGCAGTCGCGCGTGCTCGAGGACGAGTTCAGAACTGCGGGGATACCATACACCGTCGTCGGCAGCCTCAGGTTCTACGACCGGAAGGAAATCAAGGACACTCTCGCATATCTCAAGGTCATCTCGAATCCGCTCGACGGTGTCAGCCTCAAGAGGATCATCAACACTCCGCCGCGCGGCATCGGAAGCGTGACGATCGAAAGGGCGGAATCTTTTGCCGAATCCGAGGCCGTCCCGCTTTTCGACGCGCTCGGCCGGTCGGATGAGATACCGAATTTGCGCGCTCGCGCCCGCGAAAACTTGAAGATGTTTCACGAGTATATTTCGCGGCTGATTGTTCAGGCAGGCGGGGCGACGGCCGCCGAACTCATCAAAGACGTCCTGGAGACCAGCGGCTATGCCGAGATGCTCCGACAGGACCCGACTTTCCAGGCCGTGTCGCGGCTGGAAAACCTTGACGAACTTGTCACCGCCGCCATCGAGGCCGAGCAGGGCGGCGACTCTTCACTGGACGCGTTTCTGCAAAAGGCATCATTGCAGACGGCAATAGACGGATGGAACGATTCGACGGACATGGCGGCCCTGATGACTCTGCACACGGCCAAGGGGCTGGAGTTCGAGGTCGTGTTCATGGCCGGCATGGAAGAGGACCTCTTCCCGCATTCGAACACGCTCAGGAGCGAGAGAGGCCTTGAAGAAGAGCGCCGCCTCTGCTATGTTGGAATCACGCGGGCCAAGAGCAGGCTCCTTTTGACGTCGGCCGACACAAGGCATATCCAGGGAAACGCCGTCATGCACACTCCCTCGCGATTTATCGATGAGATTCCATCGGAACTGGTGGAAGCGATCGATTTGTTCGGAGCCGCGCCGGAGGCGGGCCGGGACGAGTACTATCAGGAAATGCCCGATTACGAGGGCAGCGTTTTCAGCGTAGGCGATATCGTGCGCCACGACGCTTTCGGCTCGGGAAAAATAAACGCGGTCATCGGCAGCGGAGAGAACACGAAGGTGGCGGTTCGCTTTTTCCGCGACAACAAGCAGAGGAATCTGTTGGTCAGATTTGCCGGCCTGCAGAAAGGATGAAAGGGGCGTCCACACGATGTCGGTCGATGAGCTTCGCAAGAAAATCGATGAGATAGACGACCAGGTCATCAGGCTCCTGAACGAGCGCGCCAAGGCCGCGCTCGAGATCGGGAAACTGAAAGAGCAGGCGAACGCGCGCATATACGCGCCGGCCCGCGAAAAGCAGATAATCGCGCAGATATGCGAGAAAAACGAGGGGCCGCTGCCGAACGAGGCCTTCCGGGCGATTTACAAAGAGATCATATCCGCAAGCCGCAGCCTTGAGAAAACGCTCACGGTGACCTACCTCGGCCCGCAAGCGACGTTCACGCACCTGGCGGCCCTCAAGAAGTTCGGAAGCTCGACAAACTATCTGCCGGTGCGCACCATATCCGACGTCTTCGCAGAGGTGCAAAAGGGGCGGGCCGACTACGGCGTCGTGCCGATAGAAAACTCGACGGAAGGGATCGTGAGCCATACCCTCGATATGTTCATGGACTCCAACCTCAAGATATTTTCCGAGATAATGCTGGGCGTCTCACACAATTTGATGTCGAAAGGTACGCTCGAAACCATAAGCAAGGTCTATTCGCACCCGCAGGCGCTCGGTCAATGCCGGCGATGGCTCGAGGCCAACATGACCGGGGCCGAGCTGCTGGCGACATCGAGCACTGCGCAGGCGGCCGAGCTGGCGTCCAAAGATCCCGAGGCCGCGGCGATAGCGAACGAGCTGGCCGCGGAACTTTACGACCTGAACCTGCTCGTGCGCGGTATCGAGGACAGCCCGAACAACCACACGCGCTTCCTTATAATCGGCCACTCGAGCGCCCAGAGGAGCGGATGCGACAAGACATCGATCATGTTTTCCATCAGGCACAAAGCGGGCGCGCTCTCCGATATCCTCCAGACGTTTGCCGCACACAAACTGAATCTCACTCGAATCGAATCGAGACCTTCCCGGCAGAGGGCGTGGGAGTACGTCTTTTTCGTGGACCTGGAGGGGCACGCCGAGGACTCCACCGTCGCGCAGGCGCTGGACGAGGCGGCGGAAAGCTGCATCTTCCTCAAGCCGCTGGGGTCGTACCCGAGCGGCGAATACGACGCGCCCGGCCGGCCATGACCGAGACCAACAAGCTATACAGGGTATTGGACGCCAACGCCAATCGCGCGCGCGAAGGGCTGAGAGTAGTGGAGGAGTACCTGCGGCTCGTCCGAGGAAGCGCCTCGTTCAGCGCCCGCGTGAAGGAATTGAGGCACGGGATTACCGCGGCGATGGCATCGATGGGCATTGAAAAAGAGCTTATTGCCGCGCGCGAGAGCGACGCCGACGTCGGAGCGACCGATCCTGAGGGCTCCGAAGGCAGCCGCGCGGATATGGCTCACATCGTGACCGCCAACCTGAGGCGCTCGCAGGAGGCGCTCCGGGCGCTCGAGGAATATTCGAAGCTGCTCTCGTCCGCCGCCTGCGCCGAGTTCAAGCGCCTGCGGTTCGAGATTTATACGCTCGAAAAGGACATGTTGCAAAGCTAGTGTCGCGCCTTGTCCCGGACAACTTGCGGGACTCTGAGACCGACAATATATGGTTGACACGACACCAGGGCAGGGAACAAGCAGACGGCGGCGCGAAGTAAGCCGCAGCGGGGGGGATTTTCTAATTGGCGATAATTGACATCAGACACCTGACGAAGGAATTCGGAAGCACGGTTGCCGTCAATGACCTGAGCCTGACGGTCGAGGAAGGGGAATTTTTTTGTTTCCTCGGGCCGAACGGGGCGGGCAAGACGACGACGATAAAAATACTCGTCGGCCTGTTGCGGCCGACATCCGGCACTGCGCTCATCGGGGGGCACGACATCACGAAGGAGCCCGTCGAGGCAAAGCGCGCCATCGGCTATATTCCGGATCAACCATACCTGTACGAAAAGCTCTCGGGCCGTGAGTTCATGCGCTTTGTCGCCGGCATGTACAACCTCGACGGCGCGACGCTCGACGAGCGCATGGACGCGTTGATGGAGCGTTTCGGCGTGCTCGAATACGCCGATCAACTGACTGAGGACTATTCGCACGGCATGCGGCAAAAACTGATCTTCAGCGCCACTTTCCTGCACTCGCCCAGGGTCGTGGTCGTTGACGAGCCGTGGGTGGGCCTCGACCCGAAGAGCATCCGCAACGTCAAGGATTACCTGAGATCGCGCACGCGGGAGGGCGTGAGCATCTTCATGTCCACGCACACGCTGAGCATAGCCGAGGAAATTGCGGATCGGATCGGCATAATCCACAGGGGCAGGCTCATTGCGCTCGGGACGGTCGAGGAGATAAAGGCGAGCGACGTCCGCAATCTCGAAGACGTCTTCCTCGATCTCACGGCCGATGAACCGGAGATTCCAACGGCTGATTCGGGGGCGTGAGACGGCATCCGCTCTCTGCGATTGCGGAGGTGGCGATGTTGATTCGCTCTGTGATATACTTTAGGTGATGCTGAAATCATTCCGGCACAAATCGGTCGCGGCCCTCCTGGCTATCGCCCTTCTTCTGTTTGCGAACGCCGCGCGCGCCCGGAGTCCCGACATCCGCATACTGGAAAAGGCGCTGGTAAACGCCTTGGGCGAAAAGTCGAACTTCGGCACCGAACGCCTGATCACGTTGCGAGAAGAATTGCGGGAGGGCGAAAAAACGCTGCTCGTCGGGGTGGTCGCCAACAACAGCCCTACGGTTGCGGGCATGCGCCACGGCATTTTCACGGATGTCGTAAGAATTCTTCGCGTCCTCAAGAGTTGGCGGTGGCACAACAGAGTCGCGCGCGTTATGATAGCGGAATACCTTCCGGAGGCGCGCGGACCGGATGTAGAGGCGCGCGCCGTGATGACCTGCGCGTTGTCTTCGGAAAAAGTTCGCGACCTGGATTGGAATTCGTTTGATCCTCGGAGGGTGCCGGAGGTTGTGGACGTGATGAGACTGGACGATTCCCTTAAACAGCAGCCGAACTAGTGCTTGCTTGCAGAAATAAGCGTAACAATTCTGACCCGATTTTCTTTGTGGGTGCGAATTCATTCGCACACGTAAGTACTGACGGATACTGTGGATTCCCGCTTTCGCGGGAATGACGCAGTTGGCAATGTTGTCCAAA
>CBDUSG010000015.1:0-15071 GCA_965369575.1 uncultured bacterium
CCTGAAATCATGACGTTCCTGCTCACGCCGCCGCCTGATGAGCGCGAGGCGAATATAGAACACGGCCTGAAGCTGTGGCATGCCATCGGCAGCCCCGGTTTTCCGTTCGATGAGGCATGGACACGAGAAAGGGTGGCGCTTTCGTACGACCGATCGTTTCATCCCCAAGGTGTGGCGCGGCAGCTCATGGCGATTCTCGCGCATGAAGATCGCACGCCCGCTCTCGGCTCTGTGACCGCGCCCACGCTCGTTATCCATGGATTCGATGATCCGCTGGTTCCGGTCGAGTGCGGTAAAGCCACGGCCGAGGCCGTGCCCGGCGCAGCGCTTCTTACCATTGCCGGAATGGGCCACAACCTTCCCGTCGACGCCTGGCCGCAGATCGTCGATGCCATTGCCGAACACGCGCTCAAGGCAGACGGCTGATTTCAGAGCCATTTTCGTCTCGATACAAGTGAGGCAACAGCGGGCCATCAAGGAGGAATCGAGGAATCATGGACGGCCCGCATGCGCTTACCTTGATTGAACTGACCGAGGCGATCAGAACGCGCAAGACTTCCCCGGTGGAACTGATGCAGGCCGTTCTCCTGCGGATCGACGAGACAAACCCCGAGCTGAACGCCGTCGTGGCCATGCGCGACCACGAAGCGTTGATGGCCGACGCGCAAGCGGCCGAAAAACGGGTCATGGACGGGCTGGCCAGACCGCTCGAGGGGATTCCTCTCGGCGTCAAGGACCTCGAGGACGCCGCAGGGTTGGTCACTTCTATGGGTTCGGTTCCCTTCCGCGACGAGGTCCCCGAGCGCGACTCAGACCAGGTGGCCCGACTGCGGGCGGCCGGCGCGATTCTGCTGGGAAAGACGAACGCGCCCGAGTTCGGCTATACCGCTATCACCAAGAACCTCGTCTACGGCGTCACGCGCTCACCGTGGAACCTCGGGCGCACGCCCGGAGGCTCGAGCGGCGGGTCGTCTGCAGCTCTAGCCGGCTGCGTTTTGCCGCTGGTGACGGGCAGCGACGGCGGCGGCTCGGTCCGCATACCCGCGAGCTTCACCGGCGCTTTCGGGCTCAAGCCGTCTTTCGGCCGCGTTTCAATGGGGCCGAGAGAGTTCTGGAGCTACGGGGACACCGTCGCCTTCGGCCCGATCACCAAAACCGTCGAGGACGCCGCCCTGTTCCTCGATCAGGTCGCCGGCCCCTCGCCGAACGATCCGAACACACTCCCCCACCCCGGTTTCTCGTACCTGGAAAAAGCGAAAGAAGCCCCGGACGGAACCTTGCGCATAGGCTACTCTCCGGACCTCGGATATGCCGTGGTGCAATCCGATGTGGCGGCCGCAGTCGAGGAAAACGTCAAAGTCTTTGAAAAACTCGGCCATAAGATCGAGACGGTCAAGCAAGGCCCTCCGATGATCGGCCGCGAGTGGGGCCTGCTGAGCGCCTTTGAAATCGCCTCCAGGATTCACCATCTTATTCCTGAACATGAGGCCGAATTCGGGCGTTCATTTATTGCCGGCATAAAGGCGGCATGGAATGTGTCGCCCGAATGGTGGGGTGAGGCTGCGCGCAACCGCGAGCGGCTCAACGCGTGGTGTGCGGAGATTTTCGAGCGGTACGATCTTTTGGTGACTCCCACCGTTCCTTACGATCCGCCTCCGGCCAAAGGGCCTTTCCCCGAGGAAACCGAGGGACGAAAGCAGGTTCCGGTCGGTGTGGCCGCATTTACCATTCCTTTTAATCTTTCCGGACACCCCGCGGCGACGGTGCGCGTCGGTCTGTCCGAGATCGGACTGCCCATGGGAATGCAGATCGTGGGACCACGGCATCGGGACGAACTCGTGCTCCAGGCCGCGCGCGCTTTCGAGGCCGAGCGCCCCTGGCATCCGCACTGGCCCAATACTTGGGAATCGCTGCCCTGACCGCATTGCGCGATCCGCCACAGAGGGCAGGAGTACCGGGCGCCGCGACAGGTCGAGCGCCGCACACTCGCAATTCAACTTGAATCCGCTTCGGGAGCGACATTGAAAGCGCTTTACTTCGAGGTAAGCGTCGCAAAGATTCTGGCGACGAAACTTCTGTCAAAAGTCTCCGAGGCCGTATACTTTTCGTCTTTTTCACCCATTCGGTACGGCGATATCCCGGAGCAGGAACTGCCCGGACCGCGCTGGGTCAGGGTCAAGAATGTTCTGACGGGGATATGCGGGGCGGACCTCTCGTTGTTTTATGTTCAGGCCAGCCCCTCCATTTCAATCGCCGCGCTGCCGGGAATGCCCAAAGCGTTCATGGGGCATGAACTCGTCGGGCGCGTTCTTGAAGTCGGCGAAGGCGTAGCGGACCTGGCGCCCGGCGACAGAGTGACTCTCCAGAGGTATCTTCCGTGCTGCTCGATGAAGGAGATCGATCCGCCGTGTCGGCCATGCTCACAGGGCAATTACACGCTCTGCGAAAACTTCTCGGAAGGCCCGAGATATGAGCATCTTGGGGCGGGCTTCGCCGATCATTTCCTGGCTCATCGATCGCAGTTGGTCAAAGTCCCGGACAGTATGAGCGACGAAAAGGCCGTGCTGATCGAGCCGGTCTCGGTCTCGCTCCATGCCGTGCTCATGCGGCCTCCCAAAGACGGCGAAAAGGTCCTGGTCATCGGCGCCGGCACAATCGGTCTGAATATCATTCAATTCGCCAGGGTCATCAATCAAGATTGCACTATCTACCTGCTGGAGAAGATTGATTTCAAGAAGGAGTTGGGACTTAAGCTGGGGGCCGACCACCTGATCGACGGAGAGCCGTATGCGGCCGTCGCCGCCGCGACCGACGCCAAACTGTATCGGGGCCCGCTCGGAAACGCCAACATCATGGGAGGATTCGACCTCATATACGACTGTGTCGGATATTCAAAGACAATACACGATTCGGTGCGCTGGCTCCGGGCGGGCGGCGATTATGTCATGGTCGGGAACCAGCTGACCCCGGTCTCGTCCGACCAGACGCCGGTGTGGAACCAGGAGCTGCGGATCATGGGCGTCAACGCGCACGGCTGCGAGACTTATCAGGGGAAATCAATCAGCAGCTTCGATCTGGCGATGCAAATGATAAATGACGGCAAAATAAACCTCGACGGATTCATAACGCATAGATTCCCTCTGCACGAATACAAGCGCGCATTCGGATTGTTCAGGCGAAAAACGGAGCCCGTAATCAAAGTAGTCCTCGAAATCGATCACTGACAAACCCCCACCGTTGTGTCACCGAGAGTCCTAATACCATTTCCGCATGCAAGAACCCCAAAAACGCTGTTGATTTTTTGTGCGCGCACCCTTATAATAGAGGCTGAAAACCGCGTGAAAGGCTTTTCTCAAACTCCGTAGCGAGATAAAGGAAACAAAAGATGTTACCGGCAACACAGCTAAAAGTCGGAATGGCGATCCTGTACGACAATCATTTATATCGCGTCGCCGGGCTGGCGCACGTCACGCCGGGCAAGGGTCGCGGCATGATGCAGGTCAAGCTGTACAGCTTCAAGAACGATAGTCATTACGAGAAGCGGTTTCGCTCGGACGAAACCATCGAGAACGTGCATGTCGAGCACAAGGAGATGGAATATCTCTATGAATCCGACGGCGCCTATGTTTTCATGGACGTCAAGACGTATGACCAGGCTGAAATCCCGTCGGCGGTGCTGGGTAGCGCCGTAAATTACCTTTTGCCCAACATTCGGCTCAAAGTTCAGTTCTATGAGGGCAATCCCGTCGGGATCGATCTTCCAATTATGGTCGAGTTGAAAATCGTCGAAACCGATCCCCCGTTGAAGGGGGCCACCGCTTCTGCCTCGCCCAAGAGCGCTACGCTCGAGACGGGCATAGTCGTGAAGGTACCCCAGTTCCTGCAGATCGGCGACGAGATCCGCATAGACACCCGCGACGACTCATTTGTCGAGCGAGTGAAAAAGTAGGGGCCGCGGCCGTTTCGGCGAGGCCACCGGCAGCGCTTGACAAAAGGTGACGCCGGGGTTATATTGGCCCCGGATCAGTACTGGCCATGATTGCGCCAGCCCCGAATATTCTCCAAAAAGGCGCGTCGGGCCGGAATCCGGGCGCTCTATCGGGAAAAACAGGTTCAAACAATGGCGAAAATCCTTCCTTTCAAGGGTTTGCGGTATAATCCCTCGAAGGTCGAAATCGAGGATGCCGTGGCGCCTCCTTACGACGTGATCGGTGAGGACGCGCGCGAGCTTCTGCACGAGCGGCATCCCAACAACATTGCAAGACTCATCAGGGGAAAGGATCTGCCCGAGGACGGCCCCGATGAGAACAAGTATACCCGCGCGGGCAGGAGCCTCGAGGAGTGGATATCTGACGGCATCCTCGTCCGCGACGAACAACCCTCGATCTACGTCTACGAGCAGCAATATCAGTATTCGGCCGACAACCCGAGGACGCGCAGAGGCTTCATCGCGCTCGCCAGGCTGGAAGACCTCGATTCCGGTGTCATTCTCGGCCACGAACACACCCTGATGAAGCCGAAGCAGGATCGGCTCAGCCTGCTCAGAGAGTGCCGGGCCAACCTGAGTCCCATATTTTCGCTTTTTTCCGAGCCTGAAGGCAAGATCGACAGCACCCTGGTGGAAATCGCTTTCACGCCGCCCGCGTACGATTTCGTCGACGACAGCTTGATCCGCAACCGGCTCTGGGTCGTTTCCGATCCCTCGATTATGGACTCTCTGGTCTCTCAGCTCGACGAACACACGCTGATAATCGCCGACGGTCATCACAGATATGAAACGGCACTGATCTACAGGCATATCTGCCGCGACCAGCACAGAGGCGCTCCGGGCGGGAAACCGCACGACTATACCATGATGATGTTCGTCAACATCGACGGCGAAGGCGTGACGATATATCCCATTCACAGGACTATCCGCGGAATCCCCGATTTCGACCCAGATCTGTTTCGCAAGCGCCTCGAGGAAAACTTCGAGCTGGTAACCTATCCCTTCACTTGCGGCGATTGCGAGGAAATCGAGCAGGAACTCATGCTCGATATGGCCCGCATGGGCGAAACTACCCACTCCTTCGGACTATATCTGGGCGGAAACAGATTCGATTTCCTGAGGGCCAAAGAGCCCGAGCGCCTGCACCGGCTCATAAATGGCTCTTTGAGCGAGGGCCGCAAGGCGCTGGATGTGTCGGTGGTCCATTCGATCATCTTGCGCGATATCCTGAAAATTGACTCCGAGCACATCTCGAAGGAAGAGCACGTGGCTTACACACCGTCCGCGAAGAAAGCCCTCGAGGCCGTCCGGACCCGAGAGGCGCAGATAGCGCTGCTGCTCAATCCGACCAAACCCGAACAGGTAAAAGCCGTGACGAGCGAGGGCGACAGAATGCCTCAGAAATCGACGTTCTTCTACCCCAAACTCCTCTCCGGTCTGGTCATAAACCGCTTCGATAGCTGATCTTAAATACCCAATCCCCTCTTCCCGCGAGGTCCACGATGCCGTTTCGGCTTGCCAACTGATGGGACCGCACCATATACTTCTTCTCGGGCCGTTTCGCATGCAGCGCGTCACGCTGCGCCGAAAGGCCTTTGCGCCAAACCGACAGGCTGGGGATATTAATAAGAAAATGCTGATCGATCTTCATTGCCATACGAAATATTCAGGCGACAGCCCGCTCGAGCCCGTCGATCTGATTCGGGCCGCGCGTTCATTCGGCCTGGACGCCGTGTGCGTCACCGAGCACGACTCCTTCGATGCTTCCGAGCCCGTGGAGGAAATAGCCGCGAGCGAGGGCTTTAAGTTATTCAGAGGAGTGGAGATAAACACGAACAAGGGGCACATGCTGGCGTACGGAGTCGTTGACGACTCATGGGAAGAGAAAACCGGATATTATTCTCGCATCGAGATCGTCAGGCCCGCAATCGAAAGCTGTGGGGGCATACTCGTGCCCTCTCACCCGTTCAGGATGGTCGGCGGCGCCTCGGCCGCAAATGGGCTGTTTGAAATGGATTATATAGCGGCTATCGAGGTTCTCAACGGCGAAAACAAGGAGCATGAGAACGAAATGGCAATAAAAGCATGGGCCGGGCTCGCGCTGCCCGGCATCGGAGGCAGCGACTGTCATTTCGCCCCCGACGTCGGCAGATGCGTCACCTGGTTCGAAAATGAAGTTTCAACCATGGCGGAACTGATCGCCGAAATAAAGGCGGGAAGGGTCGCCCCGGCCTGCAGGCGGGACAATGGCGAATATGCGCGAATGGACCGATTGGGCGCCTCGGGAGAACGGCTTCGATGAATCTGGACGAACTCCGAGAGGCAGCCGAACAGATCGCGCTTTCCGCCATCGAGGCGGTCGATCCGGGGGCGCTCGTTCGTGAATGTCTCCAGCGCGATGCCGACCGGCTGAGCATCGGCGGCGACACGGTTGAACTGGGCGATTTCAGGCGGATCCTGGTCGTGGGGGCCGGCAAGGCGGGCGCTACGATGGCCTCGGCGGTCGAAGACATACTTGGGGACCGCATTTCCGGTGGGATCGTTATCGTGAAAGACGGCCATTCCAGGCCGCTCAGGAAAATCAAGGTGGCGGAGGCGAGTCATCCGATACCCGACAGGCGAGGAATGGAGGCCGCCGGCGAAATCATAACGCTGCTCGAGGGCAATTCCAACGCGGAAACGCTCGTGATCTGCCTCATATCCGGGGGAGGCTCGGCTCTCATGCCGCTGCCGCGCGAGCCGGTTTCGCTCGAGGACAAGCAAGAAACCACTGATCTACTGCTCCGTTGCGGCGCATCAATCGATGAGATCAACACGATCCGAAAACACATTTCCAGCATAAAGGGCGGCCGGCTCGCCCAGGCGGCAGCCCCTGCCAGACTCTTTTGCCTGATATTGTCCGACGTCGTGGGCGACTCGCTCGACGTCATAGCGTCCGGCCCGGCTGTAGGAGATCCGTCCACCTTCTCCGACTGCAGAAATATCCTCGAAAAGTACAAAATTTGGCGCAATGTGCCGCAATCCGTCCGTGAAATCATTGAGCGCGGTGAGCGGCAAGAAGTCGAGGAAACACCGAAACCTTCCAGCCGGATTTTCGATCGGGTTTCAAATGTCATAATCGGCAATAACGACAAGGCTTTAGAGGCTGCATCAAGCAGGGCGAACGCCCTCGGATTCGGTACCCATATTCTGTCGACCCGCATGACCGGCGAGGCGCGGGAAGTTGGCACGGCGATTGCAACTATCGCAATGGAGGTGTGTAAAAAAAACGATCCGCTCCCACCCCCGGCATGCATTCTTGCCGGAGGCGAGACTACCGTGACGATAAGCGGCGGCGGCAAAGGCGGCCGTAACCAGGAACTCGCTCTCGCGGCCGCTCTCAAGTTGGCCTCGGCCAAGGACATTGTCGTGGCCAGCGTCGGAACCGACGGCACCGACGGGCCGACGGACGCAGCCGGCGCGATAGTTGACACAACTACCGTCGAGCGTGCCCGAAAGCGAGGGCTTGATCCTCTTGAGCATCTCGATAACAACGATTCATACAATCTGCTCAAACCGATTGGAGACCTGCTCGTAACGGGCCCGACAGGCACGAACGTGATGGACATCATGATCGCCCTGGTCGGGAAAGACGCCCACGGATAGCCCACAACCGAGCGGAAAAATTGACGAAAAACGCTCGGCGTGGTAAACTGAACAGGCAAACGCAACTGCCGGCAATAGCCGTAACACATATTGTAACAATGTGTTAACACCTTTATCTTGAAGGTCTGTCTCAAGGGAGGGCAGCAAAAATGAAATCCTCCAAGCAGATGCTCGCACCGGCCATTCTGACTGTTTTTGCTGTTTTCTTGCTCCTCGACGCGACGGTCCACGGCGCCGCGATTGAAACCCCCAAAGGGAAAAGGATTCCCGGCCGAATCGTCAGCGAGGGAGAAGAAGAATTCACGGTGGAGACGGAATTGCCCAGCGGCGGAAAGATCATCTTCAACATCGGCAAGGATAAGGTTGACCCGGAGGGAACAGTTCCGGGAAAAGGCCGTATCGAGGACATAAAGGGAACGGCCGAGATAAAAAAGGCCGGCTGGACGTTTTACTCGAAGGCTATGAAGGGCATGCCGGTACATCCCGGAGACGAAATTCGCACCGGACCGGAGTCCAAAGTGGTCGTCATACTCGAGACGACGGCCGTTAGCGGCATCGGCGCGGACTCGCAGTTCGTGCTGGAAAACCTCGAAAAGAATCCGGACACAAAAAAGGTGGACATCAAGGTCGGCCTGTCCAGCGGAGAACTATGGACAGAAGTCGGCCGACTGAAGACGAAGGACTCGAGATTCCAGGTCGAGACTCCGACGGCGGTTACCGGCGTGCGTGGCACTGTCTTCCTCGTGGAGGTTGAGAAGGAAACGGCCGAGACCAGCATCTCGGTCCTTACCGGAAAGGTCGGGGTCAGCTCAGTCGTGGAACCGGCCAAAGAAGTCATTCTCGGCAAAAGGGAAGCCCTTTCGATCGGTCGTGGCAAGGCGCCAAAGCGCCTCAAGGCCTCCGAGCTGGCCCGCCGTATCACGGAAACGGTCAAGAAATGGGCGAAGGAGTCTACATACTTCCAGTCCGTGACGGCCCTGGCCGGCATAGGCCAGATCGAAGAAATAGCGATTCCGGTAGGCGTCTCCGAGGATAAGAAACAACTGATATACGACGCCATACAGGCCGGTTGGGAAAAGGCCTCCGAGGACCTGTTCCAGATCGATAAGGGCCTAAAAATGTTCTACCTCGATTTCGGACGCTTCCCAGCGCTGGAGGAAGGCGGCCTGAGCGCCCTGACTACCAGCACGGGCACGGCCCAGTGGAATGGGCCGTATATCGAAGGAGAATTCCTCACTGATCACTATGGCGTGCCTTACGGGTATCGAGTGCTCCGCGACGCCCATGGAAACGTATTCGCGGAAATCACCACGGCCGGATACGACAAGAAACCGGGAACCACCGACGACCGCAGGAAAATGGTTCTCGAAGAGGATGCGCGTCGCTGGGAAGACAGAAAGAGCTATCGGTGACCCCCGAAACACATGAGCCGGGACTGATGCGTTTCCGCAAGCTGGGAGCGGGAGCGATAGACCTGTTCGCGTTGACTGCGGCGCTGTCGTCGATCGGCGCGATGGTCGGTCTCTCATGGGGGTCCTCGTCGGGACCCATGCCGATGGCATGGATCAGGCACGGCATCTGGGGCGCCATCTTCATTTACGCCGCCGTGTTCCTGATGCTTCATGCTGTGGTTCTGAGACTACGCGTAGTGGATGCCACTTCGGAGTCGAAGGGAAAGCGCAAACTCGTGGAGCCGTCCCTCCCGTCTCAGCGGGATGACGCTGAGGGCAGCACAGAAACAGGGGGAGATTACAGCCAATGCCACTGAGTAATTGCAGACGATGCGGCACGCTTTTCTCCGCGGGGAGCATCCATTTCTGTCCCGAGTGCATAAAAAAAGAGGATGAATCGCTTCGCGAGGCCAGTGATTGGATACGCGACAATCCGGGACGAACAATCAACGACCTGAGCGAAGGCACTGGTATCAAACTACGCCAGATATTGAAATGGGTTCGCCAAAAACGCATAACACTCGGCGACAAAATTGATGCCTCCCTGTGCAAGCGATGCGGAGAGCTGGTGTTCAGCGAAGTGTTATGCGATCGATGCAAGCTTTCGCTCTCGCACGACATCAATCAGGAAATAAGGATCATCAAGGAGAGTTCGCTGTCCGCGGGTGGTGACGAACCCAAAGGCATGCACTACAAGCGTAGCGAACGTGGAAGAAGAAGGGGCTGACGCGCCGAATTTCTGCTCTCTCCTGCCTCCTCCAGAGCGCCGTCTCGCCATTAGAGGATGGGATTCCGCTTCTCGATGAGTTTCTTTCTGCCGTACCGGCAAAACGCCGCATACCCGCATTCGCCGCCGCCGCAGGCTTCGCCTCGCCCCCCATCGCGCCCGCCAAAATCAGCGCTCGCTATCTTTCGAGCATCCTCGATGATTGCCCCGCGTATCTCTCGGAGTTCATCGGCCGAAAACTCTTGCTCTACCTCCTCTCCGGTCGAAAGATAATAGTTGCTCGTGAGAATGTTCTGCTCGCCGAGCGCCGCCTCCGCCGCCAGCCGGTAGATTCCAAGCTGGAGCTTGTGGTCCTCCTCGCGGTGTGTCCCGGTCTTGTAATCCACGATCTTAAGCGAGCCCCGATCTGCATGTATTCGATCAATCTTTCCCTCAATCATGATCCGGAGGGCACCTGATCCGATTTTCCAATGAAATTCCATTTCCTCGTACAGGGTTGTCATTCGGGAAAGCGTCCCGGCCAGATAGTCATCCAGCATCCTTTTTCCGCCGGCGACCATGTTCGGTGAGCCGCCTGCCGCCAGGCGCTCAAAAATCTCCAAGAGGTCCGCTCGCGCGCCCTCCCTTTCTCTTCGATGAAATTCCGAGAGCGCCATGTGCAAAAGATTCCCCAGCGCCAGAGCTTCGCTGTGGGAATGGCGTTCCTCGAGGGAATCTTCATGCGCCGCAAGTGGCAGGTTGTAGACGTATCGAAGGGCGTATTTCATCGGGCATTGCCGAAACAGCGCCAGACGCGAATAGCTCAATGTCACGGCCTCGGCTGTCCCGACCGGCGGCGTCGTCGGACGCCGCACCCGCTCGACGGCCGCGGCCGCCGCACTCTTGATCTCCTCGACGCCCATGATATCCCGCGTGCCGACCGCGGACACGTGTGAAGGCTTGGTTTCCGGCATGGAGGGTGCCATTTCGGCAGAGTCCGATCCCGCCCCGGCAGCGAATTTCTCGATGGAGCAGAAAAAATCGTCGGCGTCCGGCGCCGAAGTCGATGTGAGATACAGCAGCCGCTTTGCGCGGGTCATGGCGACGTACAGTATCCGGTTTTCCTCGAGATATCGTCGTTCCCTGAGCATCTCCTCGATGCCGACGCCATAGCCGCCCTCGTATCTGATGAGCCGCCCTCCCTCGGGAAGCTTTCGCGCGTAGAGACCCAGCCGCTCGTCGTACCCGAAATCGTCGCCTCGGAATTTTAAAGGAAACGCGCCTTCCTTGAGATTGACAACGAATACGACGGGGAACTCGAGCCCCTTCGCCTGATGAACGGTCATTATCTGGACCGCGTCGGAACTGACTTCTCCCACCGCGTCTGCCGTTCCACCCGCGACCGCCGTTTCCATATAGGAAAGAAACTCTTCCAGCCCCGATCCCGGGTTGCGCTCCTCGAAACGGGCGGCGGTTTTGTAAAAAAGAGAGACATTCGAAAAGCGTGCCCCGCGAGGGCCCTCGAGCGAGACCAGATATTTGAGATAATCGACGCGCCAGAGCAATCCGGAGACGAGCTCTCCGGTCGTGAGCGACCAGCGCCGGCCGGAGAATTCGTCAATCGCTTCCAGCAGCGATCGCAGCCTGTGCCGGATTCTCGGCTCGAGTCTTTCAAAGAACTCGCTTGAAGCCAGGAGAGTCTCGTATATGCTCGAGCGCTTGCCGTCCGTCGTCCGGCAAAGATCGCGCAGCGTAGCATCGCTGAGGCCGACAACGGCGCTCTGAAGTATCCTCGCCATTGAAAGGTCGTCGAAGGGATCGGCGATCAGCCGCAGGAGCGCGAGCAGGTCCTTGGTCTCGCACAGGTCGTAGAAACCCGCGCCGCCGACCGTCGTAAAAGGAATGTCGCGGGCCGATAATGCGTCTTCGAACGGGCGCGACGCCCGCACGCTGCGCATCAGCACGGCCACATCACGCGGCTTGCACTCCCCGGATTCCAGCAGGTGCGCTATCCCGCACGCGACGTGTTCGGCCTCCTGCTCGGGCCCGTCAGCGCGGAACAGCATGACACGGGGATCGCCCGCCCTCCCCCGCCCTCCTCTTATCGCGGGCCTGAGCGGTTTTTCGAGAGGCATCGTCCGCCCGATGAAGTGGTTGGCTGAATCAAGTATCTCTCCGACGGAACGGTAGTTCTCTTCGAGAACAATCGTCTCGCCCGGAAAATCCTCGATGTTTTCCAGTCTGGCCTCGCGCCATTCGTAGATGGACTGCTTTTTGTCGCATACGACGGTCACGTTCCTGAGGCCGTCGCTCATCCTTTCCAACAGCCTGTACTGGGCGCTGTCGGTGTCCTGGAACTCATCGACCAGGACATAGTCGAACCGGCGCCGCACGTAGGGGTCGCTATCGGCAAGCCTGCACGTATATGAAACAAGGTCGCCGAAATCCAGAGCGCCGAGCCGCTGCAGGCGCTTGCGATAGCCATCGAATGTGCGCGCAACCGCATCGAGCAAAAGCAGCTCGTGCGCTTTTTCGTCGGCAAGGGTCTCGAGGCGACGCTCGGCCTTCTTTCTCGTGTTCCCATGAATCGATTCGTTGGCGACGGTCTCACGCAGGGAGCTTTCGATGATCCGATAATGCTCCCCGATCGTGGCGGCAACTTTGCGCTCCATGCCGCCTGTCTCGATGAAATGGGCCTTAAGTCGGCTGACAACGGTGGAAATATTGCGAACAAAACCGTCGATCCGCTCGATCATCAGGGCTTCGAATCTGTCCGGGTCCGCTCCGGCGTCCTTTTTATCGAGAAAATCCTTCACCACCTCTTCGAGCGCGAGCGGCTGCTCGGTTTCGTCCAGTGTATCGAAAGAGGGATCGAGCCCGGCCGCGAGGGCGTACTGCCTGAGCAACCTGAGGCAGATGGAATGATAATTTCCGACCCAAAGGAGCATCGGAGCCTGCGAACGCTCGATCAGGTTCCTGTTCAGCAGTTCGTCGCTTATGCGCTTTCGCATTTCCGCCGCGGCCTTCTTCGTGAACGTCAGCGCGAGGATGCGCTGCGGTGGGATTTGGTGCTTTTCGACGATGTGGATGAAGCGCTGCGTAAGCACAGCCGTCTTGCCGGTCCCGGCTCCGGCGACGACTTTGAGCGCAATGTCTATCGGATATTCGATGGCCCTGCGCTGGGCGTCATTTGGGCTGAACTCAGGCTTCATCGGCGTCGCCTTCTCTGAAACTGCAGATGGCATCGAAAGAGCATCGCGTGCACTCGTGCGTCGTCGTCGGGCGGGGTTCGAAGTTGCCGGCGGCAATCTGCTCGACGACCGCCACGATGTTTTCCTCGACCTCCCCCATTTCATCGGCCGAGAGCAATTCCGGATCGCCCTCGCCTATACCGATTGAACCCTTCTTGAACATGCCCTTCGAATCTTCCTGCGCGAGCCAGTAGTAGGCCAGCTCGACGGGCTCGAAACCCGCGCTCCTCGAGGCCAGCAGGTACAGCGGCAGTTGGAAGTCCTCGGGGCTGTAACCGTCCTTGCCGTCGATATTGAGGAACTTCTTTTTTATGGTCTTCGCCCGAATCGAGCCGCCGGACGACGTCTTGTAGTCGATTATATGATGCCCGTCGGGAGCTGAATCGATTCGATCTATTTTTGCAACGAACGGATAGCCGCGAACCGCGAACTCGATGCGCTTTTCACACTCGATAATCTCGCGATCCGCAGCCCGGCCGGTCTCGGTTCTGATATATCTTCGAAGAATATTCCCGGCCCTGCGCTCGATCGTCGCGCGCTGCAGCGCCGTACCGTACTGGTCGCGGAGCGGTTCCCATACGCGCCGGCCGTCCTTCGTGCCGGTCCAGACACTTCGGAAAGCGTCGTCCATCCGCGCTTGCAGCGTCTGCGGGTCCTCATCGAAATGTGTCGTCCGCCCGTGGAACAGCTCGAGCGTGCGGTGCACCAGCTGGCCGAGTCCGAAATCCTCCGGGCGGTCGGGCGCGATCCTCAGCATCTTCTCGAAGAAATATTTGCGCGGACATGACAGGTATGTCGAAAGCTGGCTGGCGCTGTACACGTGCCCGGAAAAGTCGATGGATCTCTGTGGTTCGCCGCCGAACGGCGACTCTTCGCAAATGAAACCCGCATCGAGCCCCAGCGATTCGAAGAATTCCGAAAGTTCGGCGGCGGACTTCTCATCGGGTCGCGCCCCTCGCACGCAACCGCGCAGCGCGCTCTCAATTTCCTGCTGATTCAGAGACGAGGCGAGCAACGCCCGTTCATCCTGCCTGCCGAAGCGCGAGAGCCCATCCTGCGCCTCGAGGTCTCCGACCGATTGCCCGAGGAGTTCCTCGATGAACGGCGACGGCTGAACCGGCTCGGAGATGCTCGATTCGTCCGTGAAACAAATAGTCAGGCGGTCGGATGCGCGTGTGGCCGCGACGTAGGCCAACCGCCGCTCCTCCCTTAATTGCTCATCGAGATTCAGCGCGAATCCCGGGGCTCCTTGAAGAACGGGACGTGCTCCCGCAAGTTTTTCGAGCGCTTCTTCCAACCGAGCCGGCGACGTGGTGTCCAGCAGCGTCGTAGCTCTGCCGAGGCGTGGAAAATATTCCTCGGTCATGTCGATGAGATAGACAAAGGGGAACTGCATTCCCTTCGCCTGATGAACCGTCATTATCCTGACGCCCCGGGCGCTTTCTTCGGATGGATCGCCTTCAGCCTGAGAGGTAAAATGAGCGAATGCATGTTCCATCTGCTCGGCGGCGTCGGCCAACGAGCATCGTCCGCGCATCCCGGTGAAGACGCCTTCGATATCGCTTACGACCTGATAGAGAAGCCCGAGGTTTCGCGCGTCCCGTGCGCCGGCCGCGACGTCTTCGTTGGAAAGGATCGCATCGAAGAAAAGGTCGGCCATCAGAGAATGGATCAGCGCAGACGGGCAGTCGCCCTCGAGCATCTCGACCGCGCGTTTGCGCGCCCGGTCGAAGTAGTCGAAGAACCTCCCCAGCGCCGCGGCGACATCTGCGGCCCCTTGCTCGCCTTCCTTTATTCTGCGCCCATCTGCGGAGGCCCTCCTGAGCGCGTCAAAGATGCTTTCGCCACTGCTTGTGCGCGTAGTGTTGATGAGTTTTCTGATCCTTATTGCGTCCAATCCGAATGCGGGAATGCTCAAGACTCTGAGAACGGAAGAATCGTCGGAGGGGTCGTCGAGGAGTCTGACGAACGCGGCAATGGAAAGCGCCATTGGATGTTTATAAAAGCTTGTCGAATTCTGCAGGTCGTAA
>CBDUSG010000016.1:0-14509 GCA_965369575.1 uncultured bacterium
AGTATGCGCGCATCGGCCCGAGGTCAACCGAACTGCCTGATGGAGGATGGTACCTTGACGTCGCCATAGATTTGGATTCTCTCAGCCATGAAGTGTTCTACTACGGGATCGGACAATCAATCAGACATGCTCGCAGCGCCCATATACTCATATTTGGGAACTCCAGGACCAATTTTGCTTTCCCGAGGCAGGTCATGGATGAGTTTGCTCGAAAGCACGACATCAGATTCTTCAACATGGCTCTGGGCCATGAAGAGAATAACTTGTTCGCGGAGTACTTGATCACTACACACGACCTAAGGCCGAAGTTCGTTATTGTGAATGCTGACAGTTACTTCTTTGTTGACAGGATTTCTACAAGAGCTAAAGAGATCATGACGAAATCTCACTGGGAACGTCTGAAAGGGAAAGTCGAAAGCACAGGGCAGTATATCTACGTACGCTATCTTCGAAGACTTTTTCCTCATTTTTTGCCAAGAATTCCTCCACCTTACAAGATGAACGCAAGGCAGCGATCTGTGCTCGTCAGGTCGGTGCAGGATGGCACGTGGTTTATTTGGACTCGACAAAATCTTAAAATCCCGATTCGATCCGATTCCGATGTTTATCGCCTAACGGAGAAGGATTTCAAAATCGCGCGTCGCTTCAAGGAACTCGTAGAGGCGAGAGGAGGCAATCTGATTCTCACGCTTGTCCCGACGGCTGACAGTAACGTCTCAAGAAACCGCGCAAAAGCGTTGGCAGCCCAGTTGGGGGTTCCATTCATTTCCCCTGAGCTGACAGGATTGGTCACGATGGATGGGAGCCACCTGAATCAGGAGAGCGCGGATCGTTTTGCGACTGCTTTCTTGAACCAATTGGAATCCGAACCGGTGTTCGTAGATACCCTTTCACCTCGCAGTCGTTGATGGGGGAATTTCACGCACGCGACCCACACTTACAATCAGCCCTCCAGATTTAAGGCTTTTGGAGAAAAGGGGGAGATTTATCCTGACTTTGATTTTTAGAGATAACTTTTCCCGATATGATTCAAGACGCAACTTTGGGTGAAAGCTGCATTATCTCAAAGTGCAGAATACCCGCCTGCTTGGGTCAAACCTTTATCACTTTGTATATGGATGGAGCTAACAGGTTAATCGGTCGGGATGGCATTGAAACCCATTCGGGCTGCAATCCCTTCCGGATTTAGAGAGAGTCCGCGATGGGACACTTTGCACAAGGGCCGCTATGAGTTGTCCGGGTTTGTGGTGGGAATTTGCCGAAGGCGTCGGCGGTCTCTCGACCACTATCGCCTCACAACCCTCAAGACGCGCGGCTTCGGTTTTCTCAGGCGTGCCTCCAACTTCGCCGCTGTCCTTTGTAACAAGGACTCCTATCCCGTAACGGCGGATCGTTGTGCGATTCTCATCCACGGAGAACGGTCCGCGCCCGCGGATGATGGAGTCCTCATTCAATCCCGCCCTGCGACAGGTCTCCTCCGATTCCGCAGTCGACAACACACGCGCAACGATACGACAGCCGGTTCGTTTGCCTTCGCGCACGTACGGCAGCAGGTTCTTCGTTCCGATCGTCAGCAGGACCGGCTTTCCAGGCGCGCAGGCGGCTCTTGCGGCTTCTTCGTGGTCTCGCGCGAAATGCAGACGGCCATCCCGGCGAAGTGCCGGAGGCCTTAAGAAAACGAAGCATGGAACGTTGGAAAGCCGGCTCGCTTCCCGGGCTGTCGCGCTTGCACAGACAGCGTAGGGATGCGTGGCGTCGACAAACGCGCGGATTCCGATTCTCTGAACAAGGTCGACCATCTGTTGCACGTCGAGAGGTCCGCTCCGCCTGCTGATTCGGGGATGATTTCCGACATGGAGTTCTATGTCGGTGGCCGTAGACACAAGCACGCTGAATCCCGCCTCCGCGATTCCCTCGGCCAATACGGACGTCTCGCTGGCGCCGCCCAGAAGTAAAATCATACGGCGTAACCTCTTGGCGTGACGAGCCAGTCGCCGATGCGCCCGGAAGAGCGATTCCCAATCAGCACGATGCTTCGCATATCGATTTCGGTTTCGAGAAGATGATCGAGGTCGGTCAAGACAATGCGCTCATCCGACGAGCCCAGATCGGCTGCGATTCCGACGGGAGTCTCGCCGGACCGGTGGCGGCGAAAAATATCGACGGCCTCTTCGAGCTGCTTTACTCTCCGCTTGCTCCGGGGGTTGTAGAGCGCGACCACCATATCCGCTGCCGCCACGGCTTCGAGTCGCCGGCGGATGGTCTCCCATGGTACGAGGAGATCGCTGAGGCTGACGCATGCGAAATCCAGCATCAGCGGCGCCCCGAGCCTCCCCGCGGCCGCATTGGCCGCCGAGACCCCGGGGATCACCTCGATTTCCACCGTGATCCCTTCGGCCGCCGCCATCTCGATTGCCAGCCCCGCCATTCCATAGATGCCGGGGTCGCCCGAGGAGACCAGGGAAACGATCTTTCCTTCGGACGCTCGGAGAAGGGCTGCTCTGCACCGCTCTCTCTCCTTGCCCATCCCGGTCGAGATCAATTCCTTGTTCTCGGTCAGGTCTTCTATGAGTTTCAGGTAGCGCGAATAGCCGGCGACGATACTGCTTTTCGCAATTGCCTGTTCCGCTCTGCGGGTGCGATCTAGGGGGCTTCCGGGCCCGACTCCGACCACAAACAGCTTTCCCGCGCTATCGCCACCGTCACTCCGCCGAATGCTGTCTTTGGCAGTACTAATCGTGTTCTCCTCCCTGCCAACAGCGCGGCCGCCTCGGCGACCGCAGGCAGGTTTACTTTTTCCTCGACAAATTCCGAACGCTCAAATTCTCGGATGGACGACCGTACTTCCTCGGCGGGGATAAATCGCAGGGGGAGCCCCAACTCGGAGGCCGCCTGCAACAGTCCCTCTTCATTCGCCTTGATATCGACCGACGCCAACAGCCGAACTTCCTCGAGAAATACGGATGCTTTCGCCAGGGCGCGCTCGAGCGCTTCGAGGATCCTTTCCAAACTCGTCCCTCGCCGGCAGCCGACGCCTACAATGGCGGTTTTGAGCGCCTCGCTCGTTGTGGTGATTATCGGTTCGGCGCCGATGATGTTGCTCGCGGCCAGCGCCAGATCGTTTGCGCCGCCCTCATGGCCGCTCAGCAGGCTCACGGCGTATCTCGCGCCTACGTCGAGCGCAACGACGGCGGGATCGCTCGTCTTGTGCCGGATGTTAGGCGCGATCGCGCGGACGACAACCCCGCTGGGGGCAATAAAGATGAGGCCCCCATACTCGTCGAAAAGCTCGCGTGTAAGCGCCATGATGCTGTCGAATCGTTTGACGTCAAAGCCGGCGTCAACATCCGCGTGAAAGAACATGTCGGCATCGGGAATGCTTTGGGAGAGGCGCTTTGCCACGTGCGCTCCTTCGTTCGAGAGAGTGATGAGAGCGACTTTCATTTCTTTTCCGCCTCCCGGCAGCCGTGCGAAAAGGCCTGGTCATATAGTTTCGAGGCGGGAATCCCGCGACAGAGCGCCCGCCCGACCACAATAATGGCCGTCTTCTCTATGCCCGCCGCCTTCACTTTTTCCGCGATGTCGGCAAGCGTGCCGGAGGCAATCATCTGATCCGGCCATGATGCCCGGTATACAACCGCCGCGGGACAATCTTGGCCATAATGAGGGATCAGCTTCTCGCTCACATCCTGTATCTTCTGGACCGATAGGAATATGCACAGCGTCGCATGCGTCCGGGCCAGGTTTTCGAGATCCTGCTCAGGCGGGACCGGCGTCCTGCCCCCGGCACGGGTCAGGATGATGGTCTGCGCCACCTCCGGCGCGGTCAGCTCGGCCTGCAGCGCGGCGGCCGCCGCCTGAAAGGAACTCACACCCGGCACGACCTCGTACTCGATGCCCAATCGGTCCAGCTCGTTCATCTGCTCGCGGATTGCGCCGTATATGGCCGGATCGCCCGAGTGCAATCGAACGACATCGATTCCCCGGCTCCGCGCGTCGCCGCACACTGCGATTATCTCCTCGAGCGTGAGCCTGGAGGAATCATGCCCCTCGGCCGTTTCAGGCAGAAGGCTCGTCACCTGAGGGCTAACCAGCGAGCCGGCATAAATACAGCAGCGGCAGCTCTTGAGCAGCCGCTCCGCCTTTACGGTGAGCAGCTCCGCGTCTCCCGGCCCGGCGCCGACAAAGTAGACTTTCATTCAGTGTACTCCTTGTTTGCGTGAATCAGAATAATGGAAAGATATCCGGCTTCGGGGTTCTCGCCGCGCAGTTTTCGCAAATCAGTCTCGATGCGCTCGCCTTGCTGGCCGGCCTTCGCAATGAAGACCGCCCGATCGATGGCGTCGACTCGCTCCAGCAGGTCGAGAATATATCCAAGGCGCTTGCCGACTTTCATCAATATCACGGTGCCGCCCGTCTCAATCGCCCGCTCGACTGCGTCGAGGTCGCGGGCCGTCGGCACAATCGTGACCGGCTCCTTGCGCTCGCCAATGGGGAAATGGGTCAGGGCCGCGGCGGCGCTGAAAGCAGTGACGCCGGGAACCGTGACCACATTCAGGTCCGGGACGCGTTCCTTGAGCGCGCGCAGCAGATAGATGTACGTGGAATAGAGCAGACTGTCGCCGAGCGTGAGGAAGCAGGCGTCTTCCCCGGCCTCAAGGGCGGCGGCCACGCGGCGGGCCGACTCCTCCCAGCGTTCCGACAGCCTGGCCCGATCCTGAGTCATTGGAAATACGAGCTCGGTCACCTCCGCATCGGGGCGCAGGTGCTGTCCGGCTATTTTCAGAGCGACACTGTCGGCCGCCGTTCGTGCCTTCGGAACGAATACTCGCCGACACCGCGAGAGGATACGCGCCCCTTTCAGCGTAATCAGCTCGGGATCTCCCGGTCCTATCCCGACACCGTAAAGCGTGCCCGTTTTCATTGCAATAACTCTCTTTTGATGAGCAACACGATCGTCCTCGACGCGATGCTGATGTTTGAAAGTCCGCGGGGCTCGATCCGTCGAACGGATTCCCCGGGAAGCGTAAGGTTCTCGCAGAGAAATATTTCCCGGTCGCTCCCCACTTGTTTGACAAGGGCCTCGATCCACTCCAGCGATGAATCCCCCGCCGTCAAAACGGCTATCTTCGGCGAATCGGCGGCGGATAAAAGGTCCACGTCGGGCGCCCGACCGTGGACGCTCAAGATCAGTGCATCATGCCAGTCCAGACACAGTCGCGCAAACGCCACTTGCACGGAACTGATGCCCGGGATGACTTCGCACGCCTTCCTGCCGAAACGTCTCAGCACGGGCCGGGCTAGACTGCAGAGTCCGGCGTCACCGGTAACCAGCACGACGATGCGGTGCTTTCCGATTCGCGCGGCGATTTCTTCGAGAACCCGCTCGATATCGGTCTCGACCGCGATTCGCTCGCCGCTGTGAGGGAACATGTCGAGCAGCCGACTCGCGCCCACGAGCACGTCCGCCCCCTCGACCGCCGTGTGGGCCAAGGGTGTGAGGTAATCCGGCGAACCAGGTCCGCATCCGACTATAGTGATAGGCTGTTCGGTCATCGCCACGCCTCGACGTTCCCCGCGCAGCCCAACAGTTCGCCCGACATATTGATCAGCGCGACGGCGACATCCTGTTTTTCTCCTACCCGCCCGCCGACCGCCTGCCTCACGCGCTCCGCCAGTTCCGCCGCAAGACGCCGCCGGCAGCCCTCCGCGAGCGAATTGAAAATTCCTTCGACCGTCGTCTGCGGTTCCGGTTTCCCGCCGAGCACATGCTCGGCGATCTCGACGACGACCGGGACCGCGCTCGGAGAGCGGGAAGAATGTGTATCCCAGTGCCCCTCGGTCAGCTTCGCAAGCTTTCCGGGATGCCCGAGCACGAGCAATCGGCTGAAAGCGTGTTTTGCAGCCGCATCAAGCATAAATCCCCATTCGTTGACGACCTCGATCACCTGTTCGGTCTCGAGGCTGAAGTTCTTCCGCGCCGCCCGGCCGCCTATGCGGCCCGGCACCAGCACCGGAGCATCAATACCGCAGGCCGAGGCCACATCGAGCGAGCATCTCAATGCGTCCCGCAGCGCCGAAGAGCTATATGGCCGAACCCTGCCGGTCGTACCCAGGATGGAAAGTCCGCCCTCGATACCCAGTCGCGGATTGAACGTTTTCGCCGCCAATTCTCGTCCGCCGGGAATCGAAATCGTCACCTCGACGGACCGGTCGCTGACCTCGCGAACTGCGTCGGCAATCATTGTTCGGGGCACAGGGTTGATGGCCGGCTCGCCGGGCGGCACGGACAACCCCGGTTTGGTCACGGTTCCCACGCCCGCACCGGCACGGAAGGTCACGTCTCCGGAATCCGTCCATTCTGCGCGAACCGCAATCATCGCACCATTTGTGGTATCCGGGTCGTCGCCCGCATCTTTGCGCACGGCGGCCTCGGCCCTTCCTTCGTTAACCTTGACGTATGCCACGGGCAAGCTTATCCGCATCCCATCGGGGAGGACGACGTCGATACTCGATGGGGCAGGCCCCCCGCACAGGAGCATCGTCGCGGCCTTGGCCGCGGCGGCGGCGCATGTCCCCGTTGTATAGCCTTCCCTTGGCCATTTCATTCGCTTTTCTCCCGGGCCGAATCCATAATCAGGTCGGGTGGAATCAGCTCAAGAAGCCGCTTGCGCGCTCCGCCGACCGTCAGCGGCAATCCGTTGATAGGAACGCCGTCGTACTGTTTCATCTCGTGGAGCAGCCCTGACACATACGGCAGCCTGAGGCTTGCGCGGTCGAGCATTTCGTGGTCGCAGAGGACCTCCGCCGCCGAGCCGTGACGCAGCACGCGTCCGTGCCTGAGCACGTAGATTCGGTCGGCAAACAGCGGAAGCATATCGACCGAATGGGTGGCCAGTATGATTGTCACCCCCTGTTCGCGGTTGAGCCTGTTCAACAGGTGCATCATCAACGACTCGCCCGCGGGGTCCAGGCCCGCCGTGGCCTCGTCCAGTATCAATATGGAAGGACGCATGGCCAGCACGCCCGCCAGCGCGACGCGTTTCTGCTGTCCGAAGCTTAAGTGGTGAATGGCCCTCTCGCGCAGCCCGGCGGCGTCCACGGACTCCAGCGATTCGATCACCCGCCGGCTGACCTCCTCTTCCGCCAGCCCGAGATTGCGCGGGCCAAACGCCACGTCCTCTTCGACCGTGGCCGCAAAGAGCTGGTCGTTCGGGTTCTGGAAAACGAGGCCCACGCGTTGGTACAGCCGCTTTGAGGGGATTGATGCGACATCCTCGCCGGAGATACGGATGCCCCCCTTCTGGGGTCTGAGCAGTCCCACCAGCGCCTTGATGAGCGTGGTCTTGCCGGAGCCGTTTGACGCCAGCATGGCGACGAACTCGCCCTCGCCGGCGTGAAAATCTATCGCCTTAAGCGCCTGGGTGCCTTCGTCATAGGTGAACCACACCTTGCGCGCCTCGATTATGGGGATGTCCGCACGTCTCATCCGAAGGGTCTCCATTCGACAAAGATGTAGGCAGATATGATAAGGACCGAAAGCAGAATCATCAACCATCGGTCGCCGGTTTTCATCGCAGGCATCGATCCGAAAGGCATGGAGCCGCAATATCCGCGAGCGACCATCGCCTCGTGCGTGGCTGTTGCCTGGTCGATGGACCGAACCACCACGGCTCCCGCCAGCGTCCCCATCGACCACAGCGACCGCCGGACGCCCGAGTAGCCGAGACGCAAACGCTGAGCGGCTGTGATGTCGGAAACCTGCTCGACAAGCATGAATGTATAGCGGTACATGAGCATGGCTATCTCGATCCACCCCTCCGGGACACGAAACCAATGGAGCGCTCGAAAAATCTGGTGTACCGGCGTTGCGAAACTTACCAGCAACATGACGCCGACCGCACCCATCACACGGGACCCCATGAGAATGCCGCGCAGGACTCCCTCGCGGGTCGCGGCCAGGGAAAATCCTCCAACGGAAAACGTGAACAGCGGCGTGGCGCCTGATGTGAACGCCACGAGGATCATAAGCACGCACGCGCCCGCCATCGGCCCGGCCAGGCGGGCGAATGCCAGCTTCGCAGGCAGCCGCAGGATGAGCATGCCCGTGAAACAGCAGAAAAAAGTCGCGAGAGGCAGCGCCGCCGACATTGACAGAACCACGGCAACAATGGCGCACAAGCCTACCACGAGCTTCGCGCGCGCGTCGATGCGCGCGAGGGCATTGTTGCGAGAGGCGAATATGTCCGAGAAAAGCTCAAACGTTGTTCGCATCGATGGTTTCCCTCAATTTCGGCGGAAAAAGCTCCCGGAAGTAATACCCTCCGACAAACCCGCCGGCGGCGCCTCCCACGAGGAAAACGAACAGGAGCAGGTCGCCCTTGTCGGTATTGATAAATGGGTCGCGTGCGGGGCGTCCCGCTTCCTCGGCGAATTTCTCCACGACGCCCTCATCGATGCCCGCCCAGTCGGCCTCGGTCCGGCTCAATGCGAATCCCGCCAAAAGAGCCAATAACACCACACCGCCGCAGACTGCAATTATTCTGTTCATGCCTCACCTTCCAGAAAACCGCTCTTCAGCATTTTCAGCAACTCCGGCCGCCGGCCGCGAATAAACCGATATGCGCCGGCCGACATGAACCCTTCGAAAATCCCCAACGGAAGCTGAGTCGGCACAAAAGCGGCGAGTATCGCCAGGAACAGTGTTCCCACCGGACTGTCGCCGTGAAGCCCCATGGCGAGGAAAAATGCGGTGCCTCCATATGTGGCCCAGTCCGAAAATACGCCGGCCAAAAAGGCGGCGACGTACCAGCGTACGCCCAGTCGGCGCAGCAGCCGAAACGTGCCGTACCCGAGGAAAGCCCCTGCGACACCCATCGAAAGAATATTCGCACCGAGGGTGGACAGCCCGCCATGAGCAAGGAACAGCGCCTCAAGGGTCAGCGCCACACTGGTGACGACAATAGTCGGGCCGGGGCCGATAAGTATCGCCGCCAGCCCCGTTCCGCACGGGTGCGAACACGTGCCTGCTATCGGAACCGGGATGGGCATGCATGAGATGACAAACACGCCTGCGCCCACGAGACCGACCAAAGGCTTAAACCGCGGCGACCGAATCGCCGCGATCCGGATGTCGCGCAGCCCCCAAAGGACGAACGGTATGGCCAGGACCCACCACAGCGCGGCCCACGGCGCGGGAAGTATGCCCTCGGAGATATGCATGGCCCACGCGCAATCCGAGTAGATCGCAATGATAGCGGGCGCCAGCAAAATAGTCGGGACTGCTCTCCAGCAACGCATTTCAGGCTTTCTCCTCAATGGTGATGCTTCGCTCTCATGTATTTCTCCGCCTCGTCCGGAGACATCGGAACGAATTCGCACTGCCCCGGCGGCACGGGAAAATTCTCGCGCGGCTCCAGGTTCAGCGATTTCACGTCCGGCAGCGTTTCCGATTCCCGGATTCTCTTCCAGACGAGATTTGCCAAGGATTCGTCAAAGCCGAGATGCTTTCCGAGGATGAGTTCCACGTGAGGAAACTTCCGGGATTCCTCGAGCATCGTCTCGGGTATATCGACGCGGATGTGCAGCCCTTCGTGCAGGAAATATGGGATAACGACAACCTTGGTCGCTCCTCTATCCACACACTTTGCAATCGTCTCGGGCAGGTGCGGCCCCAGGCGAGAGAGAAAACACACCTCGACGATTCCGCATCCATATTTTTTGCCGAGGCCGGCCGCCACCTCCTGCATATCCTGTCCGGCGCCAGGCACACGGCTGCCGTGTCCAAGGAGAATCACGGCTCGTCTCACCGTATCGTTCGTCATCTCATCCCTTGCCGTCCCTGCACCCGGTTTAAATCGATGTAATCTCGATTGTCGTGGACGTATCGGTATCCCAGCCTTCCCACAAAAATGCGTCCTCCTTGCCGTCCGCTATCTGCCGCAGCGCATATCGGGCCTGTTCCTCATAAAGCTCGCAGAAGGCGCCCGGGCGATCCATGCCGCCGTTCATCTCGTACGCCTCAGCCGGACAGGGCGATCCGCAAAAGTGGCGCACCGCGCAACGGGAGCACGGCTCTATATCTTCGACCTTCCTGCCGGTTACCATTTGGAAGGCAGCGCTGTCGAGAGTTTTTTCGATGTCGTGCTTGAAGAGGTTTCCTCCACGAAACTTTTTCAGACCGACAAACTCGCTGCACGGCGACATGTCACCCTTTGCGGAGACCGCGAAGAAGGCGCGGCCGCCCCCGCAAGGAGATATATCGCACATCAGCCGGCGCGCTGTTGGCGCCACGATGCTGATGACAATATTTGCAAAGTTCGCGACGACCAGCTTTCGACCGGTTGCCTGATACAACTCGTATGTGCGATCGAGCGCTCGGAGGTAATATTTAGACAATTCATGATCGAGGGGCTTGATTTCCCGGGCGCCCTCGCGAGTGCAGCGAACCGCATTCAGCATGCAGACCGGCACTTCCATCGAATGGAAGAAATCCACGATTTTGTCCAGCGACCGCATATTCTTCGCGGTCACGGTGCAGATCACGTTGTAGTTGGGGTATCCCTTCAGCCGCCCAAGGGTATCGATCACTTTTTTCGAAACACCGTCGCCGGCCCATGTTTTTCTTGCGCGGTCGGCGATCTTTCCGATATGACCATCCAACGACAGCCCGATTCCGATGCCGCGCGATGTAAGAAACTCCAGGGCCTCTTCATCCAGCAGAGTCCCGTTTGTCTGAACACCGAAACGGAAATCGTCGCCATATTCGTCTATCGCGGCGAACACGGCATCCTTGTTCAGCATCGGCTCCGATCCGTGGAACACTATCTGGGCTTTCCTGCCGGGGGGCATGGTCCTTTCGAAATAGGTCTTCAGGATTTCCATGGCCTTCAACAGTCTTGTCTTCGACATGTGTGTGCCGTCTCGGCGCATTGTCTCAGGGATATAGCAGTAGTCGCAGTTGAGGTTGCAGCGTTCGGTCGGATTGAAGTACACGGCCACGGGCCTGAGCCCGAAGCGCAGCGCATTCATTTCGGCCGCAAAAACGGAGAGCTTCTTGCGGTATTGTTTTATGAAAGAGCCGTCGGCAAGCGCGTCGGCGACTTTGTCTCTTTTCACAAGCGACCAGAATGCCGTGTCGGGGTCTATCAGTCCCAGATAGTCGGGGTGCCCGATGTCGACGGGCTGAATCGTCGGCCCGCATCCCGTATTGACATAAAGTCCGCGCGACGAAGCCGCGCCGTTTCCCCTTGCACTTTCCATCATTCCTCCCAATAGAGTGATTCTTATCCGGATTATTGCGCGGGGCGCCCCGCCGCAAAGGGCGGGGCTCCCGATGCGCAGGACGCATTGCTAGCTTGTCTTCTTCTCAAGGAGAATGTAGTGAGACAAACCGGCGCCACCGGCCGTGCACGCCTTGCGGTACGCAATTACGTCTCTTGCTTCTGTCTTCTTGTCCGTTTTCATCACCTCCTTTCCGAAAAATATTACCGCTCGCATATGATCGCCAAAGAACAAAGAGCATGCACCGCGCTCACGGCGAGCGGGCTGCCGCCCCGTCGACCCGCCAGAGCGATAAATGGAACGCCCAAGGACATGAGTTCCTGCTTGCTTTCCTCGACGTGAACGAAGCCCACCGGCATCGCGACAACGAAAGCGGGCCGCACCCCCTCTTCCATGATCATGCGATTGAGTTCCAGCAGCGCGACCGGGGCGTTTCCAAAAACGGATATCCCGCCGTTCAGGATGGGCCCTGCTTTTCGGACCGCGAAAAGCGAGCGCGGCAAGCCGGCCCCGCGCGCCTGTTCGGCCACGCCGGTATCGGAAACGTGGCAGTGTATGCCGCCCGCCGTGTAGTGCGGACAGACGCGCCGCAGCCGCATCAGCGAAAGCCCGGAGCGGATCATCTGCGAATCGACATATAAGGGCTTTCCGGCCCGAAGCGCCGCGACACCGGCTGAGACCGCGCCGGACGAGAACCTTACGTGATCCATGAGGCCAAAGTCAGCCGTCGTGTGGATCATTCGCCTGACAACCTGCCACTGCGTCGGCGAAAAATCGTGCGGCGGCGCCTCCGCGTCTATGGTCTCGAAAGATCGAGCCTCGATATCCTCTCCGCTCATCGGCCGCGCGTAGAGCGAGCGCGCGAGCGGCCGGGTCGAGCCGGTTTCCTTCATGCCATGCTCTCGTGATTTTTCATTGCCGTCCATTATGTTCCCCGCAGAACTCGACGAAATGCGCCGCGAGCTCGGGTCGAGAGGCAAAGTGCGCGTGCACGTAGCTGGCCAGGATCGGGCCGCTCTGGTATCCCTCTAAAGTAATGCCGTCCGAGCGCCGGCGTTTTACGGCGTAGGCGGTGTTCCATTCCGTGCCGACGGTCGGATCGACAGTCAGGTCGGAATAATGGAATTCATGCCCGCGCCACGACAGGCCCCGGCCGCCCCAAACAGAATCCTTGGTCAGCATCACTTCCACATAGCCCAGGCGCCTGAGCCGGTCGCAAGCCAATGTCCACGTCGGCAGCAGGCCGACGAGAGGATAGCGCCGCGCATCTCGCGTATCCACCCCCTCGGACAGATACATGAGGCCCCCGCATTCGGCGTAAATCGGACGGCCCGATCCCGCGAAACGCCTGATCGAATCGAGCATGTTCCGGTTCTCTGCCAGCCCCTCGGCCGACTCTTCCGGATATCCGCCCCCGATATAGAGCCCATGGAGTCCCTCGGGCAGATGCGCATCTTCGACGGGCGAGAAGCGGATGAGTTCAGCCCCCTGCGATTCAAGCGCCTCGAGGTTGTCCGGATAATAGAAGTGGAAAGCGCCGTCGAACGCCACGCCGATCCGAACCCGCCGGGCCGCCGGCTTCGGTTCCGTGCGCTTTGCCTGCAGCGGCGGGGCGCTGCGGGCAAGCTTCAGCACCTTATCGAGAGAAGCATGCGACTCGAACGCCGCCGCCATTTCGTCCAATACGCGCATCGGCAGATTCTCACCGTCGGCGGTTACAAGCCCCAGGTGCCTGCTCGGAAGATGGGGGAGCGCGTCTCGGGATACCGCACCCACGAGCGGTGGCAGCCCCGCGGCGGCAAGCGATTCGGAAAGCCAGGTCGCGTGACGCTCAGAGCCCGACCGGTTGGCGATGACTCCCGCCAGCCTGAGCCGGGGCTCGAATTCGGTGTATCCCTTCACCAGCGCGGCAAGACTGCGGGCGATGCCGCAGGCGTCGACCACCAGCAGCACGGGCGCATCGAGCCAGAGCGCGATCTCGGCCGTGCTGCCCTCGGAGCTCACGGGATCTGCTCCGTCGAACAGCCCCATTACGCCTTCGATCACCGCGACGTCCGCGTCTTGCGCAGCCCGCGAAAACAGGTCGCGCACGTATTGCCCGCCGGTCATCCAGCCATCGAGGTTGTAGCACGTGCTGCCCGATGCCCGCGCCAGATAAGTCGGGTCGAGGAAATCGGGGCCCACCTTGAACGTTTGCACCCGCAATCCCCGGCGACGCAAAGCAGCTACGAGCGCGAGCGATATCGATGTTTTGCCGACACCGCTATGGGCGCCGGCGACGACAATTCTTGGACAGCCGACGTTCAATATTCAACCCCCTTCTGAGCGGTCCAGCTGCTGCGCAGGCCGTGTTTGATGCAGCGCATTTCCGTGGCCGTATCGGCCAGCGCGATGAGGCGCTCGGTTGCGCCCCGGCCGGTCAGCGCGAGGCGGATGTCGGCGGGCGTGCGCTTTACCATCTCGGCGACGCGGTCCTCCTCGATCAAACCCTTCGCGACGGCCGTGCAGATCTCATCGAGCACGATCAGGTCATATTTCCCGCTGTCAAGCGAGCCCTCCGCCAGCGCCAGCGCATCTTGCGCCGCGGCCCGGTGTCCGGCGAATGCCGGATCAGATCTCGGCGGGACGAATCCGAGCCCGCACTGCCTTAGTTCAACGCCGGTGAAACGTTGCAGGGCCGCAATCTCGCCCGACGTGGAATCGTTCTTAATGAACTGCAGGACCAATGTTCGCATCTCATGGCCGCTCGCGCGGAGCGCCATCCCCAGCGCGGCGGTCGTTTTGCCTTTGCCGTCTCCCGTGAAAACAAGCACGCGTCCTGAAATGCGGTCTTTGCTGTCGGTTATCCGTTCCATATGTGGAAAAACAAGACCCTCAGGCCGAGCAGCGCCGCTGCGACAAGGGCCGACGTTGCCAGCGTCAAGTTGATTGTCCTTGGAATGCAAGCTTTTGTCAGTTCGGCCTCGGGATCGCCCAGCGTGGGCTTCTCGGTCTTTTCCCCGAAATAATAATTGGCGCCGCCGAGCCGCACCCCCAGGGCGCCTGCGACCGCGGCCTCGGCCAGACCGGCGTTTGGGCTCGAATGGTTTCTCCTGTCGCGAACCAGGATTCGGAGCGAATTCAGGGGACGAAGCCCCAGGATCGCGGCCGCCCCCGACACGAAAGGCGCAGTCAGCCAGGCCCGAACAAAGTTCGCCGCGTCGTCCATTCTTTCCGAGGCGCATCC
>CBDUSG010000017.1:0-14299 GCA_965369575.1 uncultured bacterium
GGAATATTGATACTACTTATCTCATGTCGGGGTGGGGGGGGCCGACTCGCCCCCCACGAGGAGGGGTGTGGGGGGCAACTTGCCCCCCACAAGGCGAATCGCCGGCGGCTGAAAGTGAAAGGAAAGCAGAAATGATATTCAAGCAGATTCCAGTGGGAATGATGGCCAACTTCGTGTATTTGATCGGATGCGAGAGCACGAAAAAGGCGGCGGTTGTCGATCCGTCGGCGGACGCTCCGGAGCTCCATGCGCTCGTCGAGGAAAACGGTCTCGAGATCGAATACATCTTCGCCACGCACGGCCACGGTGACCATGTCGGCGGCGTGAGTTCTCTTCTCGCGCGTGCCACCGGCGCGAAGGTCGTCGTCCACAGCGGAGACGCGCAGGCGCTCAAGGGCGCGGGCATCCCGACCGATGTCATAGTCGAGGACGGCGATAAGGTCAAAATCGGCAAGATCGAGATCGAGGTCATCCACACGCCCGGCCACACGCCCGGCGGCATGTGCCTTCTGGTCGAGGGCAAGCTGATAACGGGCGACACGCTCTTCGTCGGCAACTGCGGCCGGAGCGATCTGCCCGGCGGCAGCATGGAGCAGCTTTTTGACAGCCTTCACAAGAGAATCAAAGCGCTCGATGACGATATCGAGGTGTATCCGGGTCACGACTACGGCGTCCAACCGACCTCGACGATCGGCCGCGAGAAGGCCACCAATCCCACGCTGACATGCACCACTCTCGAAGAGTTCGCGATGGTTCCATAGCGGACGAACGACGTCCAGCGCGGGCGAATTCACCCAAACGGGGGGAAACATGCAGCGCGCCGACGGATTTCGGAGGGACTCCAGTATGATTGACATCTTTAAGAAACTTGTGCCTGTTTGCTTCGCCGGCGTTTTGTTCGCCGGCTGCGCGGGAGATCGACCGGGCGACCTGGGGGTGAACGGAGGGAGACTGAAACCCTGTCCTGATTCGCCGAATTGCGTCTCGAGTCAGAGTACCGACGAGGAGCATGAGATCGACCCGCTCCCACTGGCGACGTCTCCGTCTGAGGCATTGGAGGAATTGAAAAACATAATCCTGTCAATGGAAAGGACGAGCATAATCGAACAGACGGACGATTACTTATACGCTGAGTTCAAGAGCGCCATGATCGGCTTTGTAGATGACGTCGAGTTCTACGTCGACGCTGAGAATAAGGTTATCCACGTGCGCTCGGCCTCGCGAGTGGGATATGGGGACCTCGGAGTCAACCGCAAGAGGATCGAAGCTATCAGGGCAAAGCTGGAAGGGAACTGATTTTCTGCGCGGCCCGCGCGGCGAGTGCCGGTTCGGCTTAAATGGATTTCCAAGAAACTTATTCCGGAAAATGTTAATGCGTTTTTTCGTCCGGCGATGAGAGGCACGCGCTCGCAGGCCGTTCCGGAGGCGGCATTCGGGAAGATTCAGTTCCCGACAAACTGGTCGGCATACTCCCCATAGCCCTCTTCTTCAAGATTTTCTTTGGGGATGAATCTTAAGGCCGCGGAGTTTAGGCAGTATCTCAATCCGGTCGGCGCGGGTCCATCCGCGAAGACGTGCCCGAGATGAGAATCCGCATATTTGCTCCTGACCTCGACACGTTTCGTGAATAAGCTTCTGTCCTCTTTTTCGACAATGTGGTCCGGTTCGAGGGGCCTTGTGAAGCTTGGCCACCCGGTGCCGGACTCGAACTTGTCGAGGGAACTGAACAGCGGCTCGCCGGACACTATATCGACATAAACGCCCTCACCCTTGTTGTCCCAATATTCGTTCTGAAACGGAGGCTCGGTGCCGTTCTTGCGTGTCACCTTGTACTGCATGGGAGAAAGTTTCATTTTCAGGACCGCATCATTCGGTTTCTTGTAAGGCTTGTTGTCGCGGGCGATCGCGCGTTCCGTCTTCTGCCCCCACGACCTGCTTATGAACCTGTCACGGCCGGAGCCGCTTCGATAGATCTTGTACCTGATCGCGGCTTTCTTGTAGTAGTCCTGGTGATACTCTTCCGCCTCGTAAAAGGTGGTGGCCTCAGTGATTTCCGTGACGATCCGCTTTTTAAACCTGCCGGACTTGTCCAGCGCTTCCTTTGACTGCTCGGCCAACCGTTTCTGCTCGTCGTCGTGATAGAAGATGACGCTCCGATACTGGGGGCCCCGGTCAACAAATTGTCCCCCGGAATCCGTAGGATCGATGTGCCGCCAAAAAGCATCGAGCAACTCCGCGTAGCCGATTTTAGATGAATCGTAGCGAACCCGAATGGCCTCGACGTAGTCGGTCGTCCCGGAGGACACCTCTCTGTAAGTCGGATTTTCCTTTTCTCCGCCGGCATACCCCGAGATCACCGTCTCGACGCCCGGTAATTTTTCGAAATCCGCCTCCGAGCACCAGAAACATCCGCCGGCGAACGTCGCCTCACGAATTGTCCCATTTTCTTGCGCCATATCGCTTCTCACCTCTTGCTGCCCCCTGCTGGACTCCTGGCACGCTATCATCAGAAAAATCACGCAGGCACAGACCGATAGAGTTTTTGCCATCTTGAACATTTCGAAGCCCCACCTCTCTTCTTACTATGTAAGGACTTCGATTATCTGTCAAGGAAGTGGAGTCACCCCATTTTTCCCCGGAATCATTATCCGCAGATGCGACAGATTTTGGAGTCACCCCGTTTTTTCCCCAGAATCATTATCCGCAGATTACATAGATTAGCGCAGAATGATGAGCCCTTGCCGCTGAATGACATCCGCCGGTCATCGCCGTTTTTTCATGTCATTCGTGCATCCTTACGGTCATTCGCGTATCCTTACGGTCATTCCCGTATCCTTACGGTCATTCCCGTATCCCCCGTAGTCATTCCCGCATCCTCACTGTCATTCCCGCGCAGGCGGGAATCCATTGATCCGCCGAGGGCACGAAGAAAAACCTAAAAATAATGAATACCACGAGTCTTGTCCTCGACTAAGCCTGCCCCCGACTCCGATCGGGGGATCGGGGATACGCGAATTACACAAACAAAATCCAGCTGCGGGTGCACGCAGACAATGCCCCCCCTCGACCGGGGATAAACAAAGGTTAAAGAAAGATCTCCGGTGTCGTGTCAACCGCATATCGTTGGTTTCAGCGAGCCGCTGCCGACATTAGATGCCGCGTTGCAGCCACCTGAAATATGCTTAATATTCCCGCGTGGCTGTGCCTTGCCCTGGACGACTTGCAGGACTCTGAGACCGACAACATACGGTTGACACGACACTAGATTTGTCAATTTGTCCGCCATCGTATTATAATCTTTCAGCCTCTGCGCCTCGTTACCCAGAATATGCTCGCGCCATATCGAAAGGATTAGTGTCGTCCTGAACTTTCTTTGGTTCTTCACCCGTGGCTCATTATGACAGAAAGCGGCAATTCATTCGGCCTGCCCATGAGGATAGGCGCGCACGGCTGAGCGCCCGTTTTTCTGGATTCCCGCTCCCCGATCCCCCGATCAGGATCGAGGGCAGGCTTAGTCGAGGACAGGCTTCGCGGGAATGACGTTGGGGAGCGGGAGTGACATTGACAAGCGGGAATGGCATCGAGAGGCGGGAATGATGCAGCGAGGCGGTAAATACATTGATAGGCGGCAACGGCGCAGAAGGGCCGTAAAGGAGAAGGACAGGCCGGAATAACGCCGAGCCGCGTGATGACACAGGTGTCGCGGCCGGGTCCACGGAGTCAGTTTTTCAGAGGTGAAAATTCCAGGGAGACAAAAAGCATGGCAACGATGAAAGCGATGGTGTATCGCGATGTCGGCAAGATCGTTTTGGAGGACGTCCCGCGCGCGGAGATTATCGACCCGACGGACGCAGTCGTGCGCGTCACGTCGACCGCCATCTGCGGGTCCGACCTCCACATATATGAGGGCGACTACAGCGTGGACGTCGGCACCATCATCGGGCACGAGTTCCTCGGCGTCGTCGAGGAGGTTGGCGATCATGTGACCGCCTTCGCGCCCGGCGAGAGGGTGCTCGTGTATCCGGGCTTCCGCTGCGAGACCTGCGAGGGATGCCTGAAGGGGATTCCGATGGGATGCGAAAAGGGGGGCATCTTCGGAAATCCGACCCCCTACGGAAGCATTCACGGAGGTCAGGCCGAGTACGTGCGCGTTCCGTTCGCGCAGAGGATAATGGTTCGAATTCCCGAGGGGATGACCGATGAGGACGTGATGCTCGTCACGGACATGCTGCCGACCGGCTACTTCGGCGCCGAGAACGGCGACATACAGCCGGGCGACACGGTAGCCGTGTTCGGATGCGGGCCTGTCGGCCTTTGCGCCCAGATGAGCGCGCAGCTTTTCGGGCCGTCCAAGGTGTTTGCCGTCGATCTTCTCGACTATCGGCTCGAGATGGCCGAACGCCTGGGCGCGATACCCATCAACGCCTCCGAAGTCGACGCGTCCAACCGCATCCGCGAGCTTACCGACGGGCTCGGCGTGAACGTAGCCATCGAGGCCGTCGGCACACCGGCAACGTTTTACGGATGCCTGATGTCGGCCCGCCCGACGAGCAACATATCGGTGATCGGC
Source organism: uncultured bacterium (assembly GCA_965369575.1). Lineage (GTDB taxonomy): Bacteria > Abyssobacteria > SURF-5 > SURF-5 > SURF-5 > CBDUSG01. Next base: position 4,571 of record CBDUSG010000017.1, read on the forward strand.
ATTTTCTCCGAGGGCATCGAGCTTCCGATGCAGACGCTGTGCATCACAAATAAGAAGATCACGATGGGCCTGCCTCACAAGCTGGCCGAATACGTTCCCATGCTGCTCAGCCTCATTCAGGCCGGCAAAATAGATGCGCGACCCATAATCTCGCACATGCTCCCCTTGAGCGAGGGCGAGCGCGCATACGAAATGTTTGCAAAAAAACTTGACGGCGCGCTGAAAATAGTTCTCAAGCCCGGAGAATGAAAGGAGCGGTTGTCCCCGTGGGAAAAGCACTGTGTCGAGCCATCATGACCGCCGCGCTGGCCCTGGCGTGCTGCCGGCTCTCCTTTGCCGAGGAAACGCCGCGGCTCCAGAAAATGTTCGGCGGCCTTAGTGGAAGCGTCGAAGTCGTCGTCGACTCCCACGGAATCCCTCACATCTACGCCGAACACGAGGTCGACGCCATGTTCGCCCTCGGATATTTGCACGCGCGCGATCGGCTGTGGCAGATGGATTTCAACCGGCGGGCCGCGCAGGGTAAGCTGTCCGAGGTGATGGGCGCCGATGCGCTCGAGCACGACATTTACGTTCGCACGATCGGGCTCAACCGCCTTGCGCGGGCATCGGAAGAAAGGGCAAAGGATCATCCCGGGCTGTATATGAATCTGATCGCTTACTCGTGGGGCGTCAATTCCTACATCGCCGAAAATGTGCCGGACGGGAAGCAGCCGGAGCTGCGACGGTTCGACTATCTGCCGGGACCGTGGACTCCCGTCGACTCGCTCTCGCTCGCCAAGGCGATGGCGTGGGAGCTATGCGGCAGCATGGACGACCTTTACCTCGGCGCTCTGGTCGAAAAGCTCGGCCGCGACGTGGTCGACGAGCTTTTCCCCATCGACCGATATCGAGAGGTCCCAATCATACCTTCCGCAAAGCCTGAAAAGAAGGAGGCGAAGGGTGCACAAATGCCGTCAAGGCCCGTGATCGAGGCGGGCCGCTCCGGGCCGGCGGATCTCGCCGATGCTTATCTCGCAACCGCGAGGGCGGCGTCGTACCGGTTTCGAATCCTGGGCGACGACAGGATGGTCGGCAGTAACAATTGGGTGATAGACGGCACGAAATCGGCAAATGGCAAGCCCGTGCTCGCGTCGGACCCGCACCTCGGCTTCAGTCTGCCCAGCGTCTGGTACGCCGCGCACATCAAAGCCGGCAACCTCGACGTCATCGGCGTCACCCTGCCCGGCATCCCCTCGATAATAATAGGGCACAACCGCCACGTCGCCTGGGGGATGACCAACACGCAGGCCGATGTCACAGATTTCTTCGTCGAAAAGCTCAACGGAGCAAAGACGCATTTCCTGCATGAGGGCGAGTGGAAACCGCTCGATATGGCGCCCGAGACGATAAAGGTTCGCGGGCTGGCGCCACGAGAGATCACAGTCGCGATGACAGTGCACGGCCCGATTATTCCGGGGCTGGGCGCGGATATCTCGATGCAGTGGGCGGGCGCCGAGCCGGGTGACGACTCGCTCGCTTTCCACCTGCTCAATCGCGCCGTAGATTACGACGACTTCGCGTCCGCGATGAAAATGATGAGCACCCCCGCCCAGAACTTTGCCTACGCCGACGATTCCGGCATGATAGCCATGTGGGTGGCGGGCCTGCTCCCCGTCCGCAAGAACGGGCTGGGGCGCGTGCCGCACGACGGCGCGTCAGGCGAGTTCGACTGGCAAGGCTTCATCCCGAGGATCGACACGCCCCACAGCGTAAACCCGGAGCAGCACTACCTCGCCTCCGCGAACCAGCGCCCGGCCCCCAAAGGATACGCTTACTATCTCGGCTACGAGTGGGACCCCGGCTACCGCGCGCGGCGCATCAACCGGCTGCTTTCATCGAGCGAATCGATAACGGTCGAACAGATGAAGAATTTTCAGGCCGATACCTACGATACCGCCGCCGAGTCCATGCTCCCCCATATGATGGCCGCATGCAAAGACGCATTCGAGGAAGGCAAGCTCTACGCGCGGGCGCTGGAGACCATGGCCGGCTGGGACTACGACACCAGCGCCTACAGCCCTGCGCCGACGATCTGGTGGAAATGGCTCGATGAGCTGCGTGAGGGTGTCTGGGCCGACGAATGGCGAGCGGCGGGCATCGATCCGCCGAGTGAGTCATGGGGGCATTCCGGCCTGAACAAATGGCAACCCCCGCTCGAGGTCCTCGAAAAAATGGTGGTCGAAGAGCCGACCTCGAAATGGTTTGACGACGTCTCTACAGAAAACAGGGAGACCCTTGTGGAGATCGCCTCGGCGAGCCTGCGGCGGGCCGTCGACGAGTTGAGGGGGCGTTTCGGGAGGGAAATCTCCGAGTGGAACTGGGGCGTCGCGAACCGGCTCCGCATAGACCATCTCTCCGGCGATCCCCTGCTCGGTCGCGGCGGGCATCCGCTCGGGGGGAGCGACCTCACTCTGAGCGCCAGAGGCAGCGGCGGCGACGTCACGGGCGGCCCGAGCTGGCGGATGGTCGTCGATTTCAGCGACCTCGGCACCACGGCCGGTGTATTTCCCGGTGGACAGAGCGGCGACCCGAAGAGTACGCATTACGATGATCTCATCGATCACTGGGTCCGCGACGATTACATTCGCCTGCTCTTTTATTCGTCGCCGGAGGAATTTTCCGCCGAGCAGGTGGAAGCGCACCTGACGCTCTCCGCCCCGCTGGCGCACATGGAATCAACGATCTATTAATCGATGGACCGCCTGGATATGCCGGACTACCGAAAATACTGGGACGAAGAAATCGAGACGATGCCTCCCGACAGGCTCGACGAACTTGAGAGCGGGCGGCTCAGAGACCAGCTCGCATACATTTATGCGAAGTCCGAGTTTTACAAGAAGAAATTCGATGAGGCCGGCATCGACATTTCGCAGATAAAATCGGTCGGCGACCTGCCGCGGCTGCCTTTCACGACCAAGGATGATCTGCGGCGGACCCAGGCCGAGGTCGGCGGGCTCGGCGGGCATCGGTGCGCATCCATAAGCGAGATAGTGCGCATACAGGGAACCAGCGGCACCACGGGCCGGCCGCTATACATCGGGCTGACCCGGCGCGACGCCTCGCTGTGGGCCGACCTGTTCGCGCGCCACGGGTGGACGGGCGGCCTCAGGCCCGATGACGTCATGGTGAATCCGGCCGACTTCGGGCTGTTCGTCGGCGGGCTGAGCGAGAGCTTCGGCGCCGAGCATCTGGGCGTCGCAGTAATCCCGCTTCCGCTGGTGAGTGCGGGAATGCAAAAGCTCCTGGACGTCATGGTCGAGTTTCGCCCGACGGTTTTGTTCTCGACGCCTTCGGCAACCATGTTCATCGAGAAAATCGTTCGCGATACGCTTGGCAGAGAGCCTATCGAGATGGGATTCAAAAAAGGATTCATGGCGGGCGAAACCCTCACCGAGGAAGACCGCAGGCACATAGAGACCACATGGGGAGTCAAGGCGCGCAACTACTACGGCATGGCAGACGTCGCCGCCGACATGGCCGCCGAATGCGACGAGGCCGACGGCATGCACTTTTGCGCACAGGGGGCCGTCGTCGCCGAGCTGATCGATCCGGTCAGCCTCGAACCGCTTGAGATGAGCGACGGCGCCGAGGGCGAGATCGTGTTCACGACGATCCATCGCGAAGCGACTCCGGTCGTGCGCTACCGTATCCGCGACGTCGTGCGCATCAACGCGGGCGAGTGCCCGTGCGGTCGAACGAGCTTTCGCTTTCGCGTCATCGGCAGGAGCGACGACATGCTCAAGGTGAAGGGGGTCAACGTGTTCCCCGCCGCCGTGAAGGAGGTAATAGGTTCCTTCGCGCCGAAGACCACGGGCGAGATGAGGATAGTGCTCGAAAAACCCGGACCCGCGGTGGCTAAGAACCTGCCGGTCAAGATCGAGCACGGCCCCGGCCTCTCCGCACAGGAGCTTGATGCGCTGAAAGAAGACCTGACACGCACGATCCGAGAAAAGCTGGTTTTCCGCCCGAAGATCGAGCTTGTCCCTCCCGACACCTTTCCCAAGTCCGAGTACAAGATCGAATATTTCGAGAAACTCTACGAAAGCGAGGGAAAATGAGCGGCGTCATCGACGTCTCCAGCACGGTCCCGACGGCGGACTTTCTGTACGGCGACATACTCGACATGCCGGACATATCGAAGGGCTATCTGCGAATATTCGCGCCGCCAAGCCTGAGGAGCGCCGGACTGAGCCCCGAGACAATGGGCGAGACGCTGAGCTCGATGTCCCGGCACGACCTCGAGGAGCTCCTCTCGCAGCAGATGGAGGGATTCCCGCGGAATCTGGACGAATTCGTCGCCGCGCTCGATGGAGCCGGCGTGCGAGCCTCGGCACTCCATAACTTCGACGAGCAGTCCGCCACCGGCTCCGAGCCGGTTCCCAACGACAGGGTCGCCGAGATAATGGAAAAATATCCCGGCAGATTTATCGGATTTGCAGGAATCGAGCCGCACAAAGGGAAGGCGGCCGTGAGGGAAGTTGACCGATGCATCGGCGAACTCGGCCTCAACGGGGTGGCGCTGCGACCTTTCATGCATGACATCTACGCGAACGACCCCAAATACTTCCCGATCTATGCCCGCTGTGAAGAGCTTGGCGCGCCCGTCTGGATACACACGTCCATAAACTGGACGACCGAGAGGCGGATGGATTTCGGTCGGCCGCTGTATCTCGATGACGTCTGCCTGAACTTTCCCGGCCTGAAGGTAATAGCCGGTCACGGCGGCTGGCCGTGGATAAACGAGATGGTCGCGCTCGCGTGGAGGCACGACAACCTCTACGTCGATCTGTCGGCTCACAGGCCGAAATATATGCCGAAACAGGGCAGTGGATGGGAGATGCTGCTGCATTTCGGCAACACGACCATCCAGGATAAGGTGCTCTTCGGCTCGGACTGGCTCAACACCGGAATCCACATCTCGAAGGTGATCGAGGAGATTCGCGCGCTTCCCTTGAAGCCGGAAGTTACGGAGAAATGGCTGTACAAAAACGCCGAAAGAGCGCTCGGCATGGAATAGCGAGGGGCAGGGCGGAGCCGAAACCGGAGCGACAAAAGCACTCGACGATGGGAAGAAAATTGAGCTGAGCAAATTAGCCGGCCTTGATCGAAGGAAAGACAGAAAGGGCATGCGTGCGGCCCGCTACACGGACTAAACAATGCTAATCGGAATGATGATGGCGATGGCCATCATATGCATTCTCTTCATAGGCCCGACGTTCGAAAGCACATGGATGGCAATAGTCGTCTATGGCGGGCTGATAGTGGGAATGATCCTCGCATTCTGGTATTCGGGGCGCCTTTCCGGAGGCATCGCAGCCGCGCTGATGGGCGGTTCCGGCGCAAGATCGAAAGAGAAATATGCCCTGGCCGAAAAGTACGAGATCGAGCGCAGGTATGATGATGCGATCACGGCATACCTGGCGGCGATTACAAAGGAAAAAAATGACCCCGCCCCAAGGTTGAAGCTGGCCGACCTCTATCTCAAAAAGAAGGATTACGCCAACTGCATAAAATATCTGCAGGAGGCTGTGCTCATGCCGAAAGGTCTGCCCGAAAACGAGCGTTGCGCTCGCATCAACCGCTTGGCGGACCTGTACATTCAGCACGGCCGCAACCGGGCCGCCGCCGTGAGGGCGCTGCGGCTGATCCTCAGAGATTACCCGGAGGGCAGGTACGCCCTTTACGCGCGCGAACGCATCGTTCAGATAAAAAAAGGGGCCTGAGCGCCTTTGCGGCGGCTCGGCTCCGGGCGCCTCGGCGGAGCGCGGCCGTCCCAATCATCGCTTTGACATCCCGCCCGAATTTCTGATAAAATGCATCAGCAACTGTAACCGTGAACCGTTGTAGGAGTTTTCTGAGATGCCCATAAAAAACGCATATTTAAGGATTCTGGCGGCCCTCGTGATTCTGCTCGCGATGAGCAGCGCCCGCGCATACGCCCAATGGACCTGGACTCCCGAGGTCGGACGGTGGGTCAATCCCGAGCGCCAGCCGCGCGAAACGGCGGCGCTGCAGTTCCAATACGCGGAAGAGTTGCTCGCCAAGGGCGACACGGAAAAGGCCATCAGCGAGTACGAGAAAGTCCTTCGCTATTTCCCCGACGACAACTACGGCGACCTCGCGCAGTATTCGATCGGCAGGGCGCTCGAGGCTCAGGATGACTACGAAGAGGCTGTCGACGCGTACCAGAAGGTCATCGACGAATATCCCAACACGAGGCTGTTCGATAAAGTTCTGGATAAGCAGCGCAGCATCGCCGACCATTTCTTCCAGGTGGGCGTCGAGCGTCAGGAACGGTTCGTGCTGCTTCGGGGCAGCAACTTCGACAGGGGGATCGAGACATACCGCAAGGTAATCGACAATCAGCCGTTCACGGATTTCGCGGCCGAAGCGCAATATCGCATCGGACTCTCATATTTCAAGATGGAACTCTACGACGAGTCCGCCGTCGAATTCCAGAAGCTTATCGATTACTATCCGACCTCCGATTGGACGGCGGAGGCCGCTTTCGGCACGGCTTCGTGCAGGTACTGCCAGGCGCTTCCATATGAATACGATAAGTCCGCCATCGAGGACGCCGTGTCCAAGTTCCGCTATTTTCTCAAGAGCTACCCCGACAGCTCCCGCGCGCAGGAGGCCCGCGGGAAAATTCGGGAGCTCCGCGAAATAGCGGCCGAGCACGAGTTCAACGTAGCAATGTACTACCATCAGAAGATGAAATACGAGTCCGCGCGCCTTTACCTCGATTCCATAGTCCACGAATACTCGGAGACAAAATGGGCAAAGAAGGCCGGAGAAAGACTGGGCGAGATGCCCTGAGGTCGAAGGTCAAAACATGGATCGCGATCCTCGTCTGCTTGGCGGTCTCCGGATGCGGTTACACCTACGCCAACTCGCGCCTCTCGGACGATTACGCGTCCATCGCAATTCCCGCCTTCAAAAACAAGAGTTTCGAGCCGGACATCCAGATACGCGTCACAAACCTGCTGATTCGCGAGATGGAGGCCGACGGCCGGTTCCACATTGTCGACGACCCCGCCGCCGCCGACCTTGTGCTCAGGGGCGCCGTCACGGGATTCGAGGCCCAGGCGATAAGCCTGAGCACCAGCGACAACATCGGACAGTTCAAGATTACGCTCCTGGCGAGCGCATCCCTCGAGGACACACGGACCGGCCGCATGATCTGGCAAAAAGACGGACTGAGGGGAACGGATTTTTACGAGACCCTCGGCGGGCGCACCCGCGAGCAGGCGCTCGAGGAGGCCAGCGAGAATCTGGTCGAGACGCTGATCTACCAGTGCTTCGACAGCTACTGGTGAGTTTTCGCCGGCAGAGACAAGACACCGGACAGACCGCAATCAGCCCGCATCGGGTCCTGAATGACGACATACGCCGAACTGAAGAAAAGCCTCCGAAGCGACGCCGTCCAGAAGCTCTATCTGCTTCTCGGCCCTGAGGAATACCTGGCCCGAGAGCTGACCGCCCGGATAATCGAGCTTGCGCTGGGCGATGGAATGCGGGATTTCAACTTCGCCGAACTCGATACTCCCACCGCCGATTCTTCGACCCTTTTCCAGGAACTCAACGCCTATCCGCTTGGCGCCGAAAGGCGGGTGGTCCTGATCCGAAATGCGGGCCTGCTGCCGGTTTCGACGCAGGAGGCGCTCCGCGAATCGGCTGCGGACCTGCCGGATTTCCTCACGCTCATCATCACCGCCGAGCGCATGGACAAGCGCAAGGGTCTGTTGTATAAAGCGCTGGCCAAAGAGGCGCTTGTCGTCGATCTGAAGCCCCTGAGACCGGCCGAGGTCAAGGCCTGGATATCGCAGCGGCTGCGCGAACGGGAAAAGCAGGCGCCTTCAAGGCTTATTGAGCATATCTTCGAATTGACGGGCAACAACCTCTCGGAGGTCGCCAACGAGGTCGACAATCTTGTCGCGTACATGGGCGAAAAGGAAACGGTGACACAGTCGGAGATCGACGAGATGGTCGTCTCGCGGCAGACCGAGCCGATCTACAAGCTGACCGAGCACGTCGCCGACGGAGATTTCCTGAACGCGTTGACCGTGCTTCGGCTGCTGTTCGCGGGGGGAGAGCACGAGCTGCGCATCCTCTGGCATCTCGACTTCATGGTCAAGAAGATGCTGCGCGCCAAGTCCATGCTCGATGAGGGGGTTCGTGAAGACGGCGTGATGAAGGCGCTGAGAATCCACTCGTTCCTCAGGCAGCGCTTCTTCCGCCAGGTGCGGTCATACTCGCTCGAGGACCTGAGCGCCATGTGCGGATCGATAGTGCAGTGGGACAACAAGTTCAAGTCTACGTCGCGCTGGCATCCCGACATCGACATGGAACTGTTGGTGAGAGGTCTGTGCGCTATTCGAGGGCGTTGACGCGCCGCGACAGCGAGGACTTCTTCCTCGACGCGGAGTTCTTTGTGAGGGCGTTCTTCGATGCGGCCTTATCTATCGTCGCCGCAACCCCGGGCAAGAGTTCCCGCGCTTTGGCAGTATCCTTCTGCTTGATGGCGGCCTCAAGCTTTTTCGTCGCAGTCTTATATCTGGAAACGTTCGCGCGATTGCGCACGCGGCGCTTTTCGTTCTGGCGAATGCGTTTTTGTACCGATTTGGTTCTTGGCACGGTTTCTGACTCACCTCCTGTTTTCACCGTATGAAAGTTGGCATATGTTAGCAGATTCCATGCCGAAAGTCAACCAAATCGGTTAACCGTTCGATCCCGTAGCCGAACACCGGCCCAGGCACATAATGGCACAAAGACAGCCCTCACCAGACGGCATTGCCCGCAACACGGCCCTCATCAGCTCGGGCACAATGCTCAGCCGTGTGCTCGGGCTCGTGCGCGACGTCGTCATAGCCCACCTGTACCCGAAATTCATCAGCGACGCTTTCTTCGTCGCGTTCCGTCTTCCCAACATGCTTCGCGAGATGCTGGCCGAGGGCGCGATGAACGCGGGCTTCATCCCGGTGTTTTCCGAATATCTGACAACGCGCGAGCGCGAGGAATCCGAGGAGCTGGCGGCGGTTGCGCTCGGCGCGCTGGCGGCGGCGCTGATGCTGGTCTCGGCCGTCGGAGTCGTCTTCGCGCCCGCGATAGTGAGGTTCATCACGCTCGAGTTCGGGCCGCCGGATGAAAAACTGCTGCTCGCCATCGGGCTGGCGAGGATGATGTTCCCGTACATCCTGCTCATCGGCGTCGCCTCGCTGCTCATGGCGATTCTCAACTCGCACCAGCGCTTTTTCTCATCCGCCTTCGCGCCCGCCCTGCTGAACATCTCGATGATATTGGGCGCATATATCTTCCGCGACAGTTTCGACGAGCCGGTCTATGCGATGGCGCTGGGCGTAATGATCGGGGGCGGGCTACAGATAGCGCTGCAGATCCCGTTCTTGAGGCGAATCGGATTTCCACTGCGGGCGGCGTGGAACCTCAGGCATCCCGGGTTGGGGCGGATATTCGTTCTGTTGCTGCCGGTGCTGTTCGGACAGGCCGTGCGCGAAGTGAACGTGCTCGTGGGAACGATGCTCGCGTGGTATCTCGGCGAGGGAATGGTCTCGGCGCTTTACTATGCTTACCGGCTGATGCATCTGCCGCTGGGCGTGTTCGGGCTCGCTGTGGCGACCGCCATACTGCCGACAATGTCCAGTGCGGCGAGCGCCGGCGATGTCGACC
>CBDUSG010000018.1:0-14273 GCA_965369575.1 uncultured bacterium
GCATCTGCATTTCCGAGCGATTCGTCGGCGAGAAGCGTGTGCGGGAGGCCCTCGAGACCGAATGGGACAAGCTCTTCCAGCGGTACCGGCTCATGGGCGGCTCTTAACCTGCCGCGCGAATGCGATCTTCAAGCTCTTCGTAGTGGAAGAACCTTTCGTATTCGGCCAGCGCCGCCAGCGCGCGTGAACGCGTTTTGATGCCCTTTTCTTCGAGTATGGCGGCCGGGTTGAGTCCACCGATGACGATCGCGCCTACCTGTCCCGGGTTCACGGGAATCTCGAGAAGCGTCTGATTCGGCCAGCCGATAGTCATGAAACCGCCGAGGCCCACTTCCTTCAGCTGCCCGGCCAGCTCCACTACCCGATCCCGGCTTTCGGCCGGTAATTCTCTGAAACTTGCTCCGATTCGGCCGTTTCCGTTCTTTGTGGCGCCGAGGTAGTCGGTCATGCGGCTGCGAATGAATATCTCAAGCGGGTCCAAGGTGGTCCCGCTGTAATGAATTATCTCCACGAAACGAGTCGCCTTGTAGTCCTGTACTTCCAAAAGGCCGCCGAACCGGGAATATGTCGGGATTCCATTGGTCAGAAGCACGCCATTAAGAGTTATCGAACACACGGTCCCAAGGCCGATCATTCCCTCCGGTATCGTCAAATCGCCTATCCGCTCTCCCGGATGAAACACCGTGGCGAGCCTGCCCATGGCGTATCCGGCGGCAAAGACCTTCTTGACCAGCGGAGCGGCCTCCATCAGCTCCGACCGGTCAACCTCACTGACGTTAATGACAACCGTGCCCGATCCGGCGGAAAGATCGAAGCTCATTCTGTAGGTCATCTGATCGATCTTTGCCGCGAGGAAACCGATCTTCTCTATGATTCGCGCGGTCCCCAGTTCCTCCAGTCCACGCTGCGTAATGAGCCGACCCTTTCTCCCCAGGTTTTCGGTCAGACCCTCACCGTCCATCCCCTTCAGATAAAAGCGCACGGTTCGCTCGCTTATTTCATGGCCGGCCGCATAGAGCCTCTCGGTGATTTTCGAGCTTCCCAAAGGCTTGCCGACCTCCTGCAGAACCCCCAATATGGCGAGGCGCTTCTTTTCGGTTTTTTCCCTCATTCCACAATCCTACCACAATAATTGCCGCTTTGCAAAGTATTTTGCGGTATTTATGCCGCAACAGGTCCGTGAGAATTCGGTCGTTGCCATCATGAAAATTTATTTTGCGCTCCAAATTGCCGGAAAATCTCCCTACCCGGACGTCTCCGGCCCGCATCATCTTTTGCCGATAGGGCCTATTTCTTGCCACAACAAAGCGGCAATTTTACCGGTCTGCGGGTATCCAGAATCTGTCCAACAAACATAAAATGCCTTGCTACACCGAGTGTTTTATGGAAGTTCCGGCTATTCTTATTGACTTCCCGGCAGATGCATGATACTATGTTACGGTAACGTATTGCCGCAATGAAAAAACGTCTTCTTGAAAGTCAACGAAAGGAGGCGCTGACATCGTACCCAGCCGGAACAGGTAGTCATTTTCTGACTGCACTACGAGCAAGCGGCAAGCAAGTGTCGTATCAACCATGTATTGTTGTTTTCAGCGAGCCGCCGCGGACATATCCAAGCCGCGTAAGCGCGATCGCATGTAGGGGCACGGCGCGCCTCGCCTTGGACAACTTGCGAGGCTCTGAGACCGACATTATACGGTTGACACGACACCAGGCCGAAAGACCCAAGCAAAGGAGATACCAGCCATGAATCTGCAGCGTCCCAATGCCAGTGAGGCGTTACAAACCCACAACAGGTCCCGCAGCGTCGCACCTCAGTCGGGAATATGCAGCCGCTGCATAGATGGTTGCAAGGGCGGGTGCGACCTGTTCACCTCGACCTTCCGGGGAAGAGAGCTGCTTTATCCCGGCCCCTTTGGCGAGATAACCGCCGGCGCCGACAAAGACTACCCGGTCGACTATTCTCACCTCAACATAATGGGCTACGCGCTTGGAGCCGAGGGAGTTCAGGCCGATCCGGACCATGCAACGTTTCCGGCGGTCAACACCGAGACCGAATTCGGGGTTGAAAACAAGGTCAAGATGAAAGTCCCCGTCTTTACGGGTGCGTTGGGCAGCACCGAGATCGCGCGAAAGAACTGGGAGCACTTTGCCATCGGCGCTGCCATCAGCGGAATCAGCCTGGTATGCGGCGAAAACGTGTGCGGCATTGATCCCGAACTCGAAGTCGACGGCAACGGCAAGGTTAAAAACGCTCCGGACATGCGCCGGAGGGTGGAACGATACAGACGCTATCATGAGGGCTATGGTGATATTCTCGTTCAGTTGAATGTCGAGGATACTCGTTTCGGAGTCGCGGAATACGTGATCGAAAAGCTCGGCGTCGAGACTATCGAACTGAAGTGGGGCCAAGGCGCCAAATGTATCGGCGGGGAGATCAAGGTCAATTCGCTTGAACGCGCGACAGAGCTGAAGAATCGCGGCTATATCGTCACTCCGGATCCGACCAGCCCCGCGAATCGGGCGGCATTCAAAGCTGGAGCCATCAAGCAGTTCGAGCGTCATTCCCGCCTGGGCTTCATCGATTACGATGGTTTCATGAGCGAGGTGGAAAGGCTTCGAAAGCTGGGCGCCAAGCGCGTGACTCTCAAGACCGGCGCATATCCGATGCGAGAGCTTGCGATGGCGATAAAATGGTCGTCTGACGCAAAGATCGATTTACTGACAATTGACGGAGCTCCCGGCGGCACGGGAATGAGCCCCTGGCGCATGATGACCGAGTGGGGTGTGCCCGCGATATACCTCCACTCAATGGCTTACGAGCTTTGTCAGAAGCTGGCCGCGAAAGGCAGCTTCGTGCCCGACATCGCCTTTGCCGGCGGCTTCAGTTGTGAAGACCACGTTTTCAAGGCGATCGCGCTCGGAGCTCCATACTCAAAGGCCATCTGCATGGGTCGAGCCCTGATGATACCGGGAATGGTTGGCAAGAATATCGCCCGTTGGCTCAATGGCGAAGACGGCGGGCTCCCGAAAACGGTGGCAAAGTTCGGGAGCTCAAAAGAGGAAATCTTTGTCTCTTATGAAGAGTTAAGGGCCAAATATGGGCGGGAAATCGATGATATGCCCCTCGGCGCCGTCGGAATTTACAGCGCCGTCGAGAAAATCCGGGTCGGCCTGCAGCAACTCATGGCCGGCGCAAGGAAATGGCGCGTCGACCTGATCGCCCGGAATGATCTGGCTTCGCTGACCGAGGAATGCACGAAGATCACGGGAATCCCGTATATCATGGACGCCTACAGGGAAGAAGCGCTCGAAGTCATCGATTCGTAAGAGCGCAAATTTGAATCGGCAAAGAAAAAAACGCGGCGGAGCCTGGAGTCTGGCTCCGCCGCGCGCGTTTGCATATGTCATTGTAGCCGGGCTCTCCGTCGGCCTTCTGTCCCGCGACACTAGTCCGTTCCTTCACAAAACCTTTTCGCGTGGTCGATATAATGCCTGAGCAGCCAAAGCCTTTCCAGAAACTCGGGCCATCCGCACTCGGGCACGAAGTTTTTCTCCATCTCGGGAACTATCATGGCTCCATGCGTGAGGGAACCCTGAAACTGATCCCAGACTTCCCCCCATTCATCCAGCGCATCTTGCAATAGAGAGCCGCACACGTTTCTAAAATGTCTGCGCTGGTCTTCCATGAGGACATCGTTGTCAGGACCCCTTACCTCGCCGAGTCCGCCAGGGAGAACTTTGAAATCTTTCGACATGAGCCGGCACCTCTTCCTTTTCCAACGGGTGGCTGGTCGAATCCTCTTGGCGTCTTTCCCCTCTTATCCCCGCAGGCAACAAAGACTCACATATATTAGTATGCATAATGGGCTTCAAATGCGCCAATCTTCTCCAGTCATGACGACCAATGCGGAGCGGTTTCCGCCTTCCGGCCCCGGCCAGGTATCGAGGGATTGCCTTTGAAGGGTGCTGACGTTCTCCCCCCGGACTCGCTTGCAATTCGGGAGGAAATCTGTTAATCTTAATAGTGGTTTTTCGGAAATCGACCGGGTGTATGGTACCCTGAATAAAGCGCTCAGGAAGCAATCCCCCATATGATTGAAGAAGGGAAATTTCTGTGTCGGAAATTTACGTTTTCGCCTGCCAGCGCCGTGTCCCCGACACGTGGCGCCCCCCTTTCGCCCCCGAAGAAGTGCGGGGGCACAAAGTCCGCCTGATCCGGCTTCCCTGCTCCGCCAAGCTCAGTACCGTCCATATGCTCAGGCCATTCGAAGAGGGAATCGACGGTGTTTTGGTGATGACATGCTCTGACAACGGCTGCCGGTCGCTCGAGGGAAGCAGGAGGGCGCGCATGCGCGTGCGCGAGGCCAATAACGTGCTCGAAGAGGTCGGCCTCGGGGCCGCGCGTGTGATGATGCGGCAGGCCGGAGGGTCGGATGAGGCCTCCTTCGTCGAGGCCGTCGAGGAGCTGGCCGCAAACACGGAAAAGCTGGGGCCGAACCCGGCAAAAGGAAACACGAGCAAATGATAATCGCCGAACGCAAACCGATACAAGAAATCCTGGATATGATCGACGGCTGCTCGACGGCGCTGCTGGCGGGCTGCGCCACCTGCGTCGCCGACTGCATGGCCGGCGGCGAGCGCGAGGTCGGCATCCTCGCCTCAGCCCTGCGGATCGCCCTGAAAAAGAAGGGCGCGGCCACCGAGATCCTCGAGGCCACAGTCGAGCGCCAGTGCGAGCGCGAGTTCATCGAGCAGATCAGCGAGCCGGTCGCAACGGCCGACGTCGTCATCTCGACCGCGTGCGGCATCGGTGTCCAGGCCATGGCCGAGCGATACCGCGACAAGCCGATATATCCCGCCGTAAACACGACGTTCCTCGGCCTGCGCGAGGAGGAAGGCCTGTGGACCGAGCGCTGCGCCGCGTGCGGCGACTGCACGCTGCACACTACCGGCGGCGTCTGTCCCGTGGCCCGCTGCACCAAGAGCCTCCTGAACGGCCCGTGCGGCGGCTCGGCCGAGGGCAAATGCGAGATTTCGCAAGAGGTCGACTGCGGGTGGCAGCTCATCGTCGACCGGCTGAAATCGCTCGGGCAATTGGACAGGATGGAGGAAAACATTCCTCCCAAAAATTGGGCCACCTCGCGCGACGGCGGTCCCCGTAAGGTGATAAAGAAAGAGCTGAGAGATGAAGAGTGAGAGCAATCTGGAAAAGGTTCTTGAGGCCGGACACGTAGCGGTCACAGCCGAGCTCGGCCCGCCGATGGGCTGCGGCGCCGAGATGGTGAACGACAAAATCGAACTGCTGCGCGACACGGCCGACGCCTACAACGTCACCGACTGCCAGACGGCCGTCGTGCGCATGAGCAGCATCGCCGCCTCTATCCTGCTCGCGCAGGCCGGGCTGGAGCCTGTGATGCAGATGACCTGCCGCGACCGCAATCGCATCGCAATGCAGGCCGACATCCTGGGAGCGGCTGCGCACGGGATCAGGAACTGCCTGTGCATCGCCGGCGACCACCAGTCATTCGGCGCGGCCGGAAAGCTGGAGGGGCATCCGGGCTCGAAAAACGTATACGACGTCGACTCGATCCAGTTGGTAGGAATACTAAAGGGCCTTCGCGACGACGCACGCCAGCAGGGCGGAGATCCGCTCGCGGAACACGTGCCCCTTTTCATCGGCGCGGCGTGGACGCCTCTCGGGGACCCCGTAGAGATACGAACGATGAGGCTGGCCAAGAAGATCAATGCCGGCGCCGACTTTATCCAGACGCAGGCCGTTTACGACGTGGAGCGCTTCGGTGAGGCCATGCAGAGGGCGCGCGAGCGCGGACTGCACGAGCGCGCGGCTATACTTGCCGGCGTCATCGTACCGAAAAGCGCGGGCATGCTGGCTTACATGAACAAATCGGTCCCCGGCGTCATAGTGCCCGATCAGCTGATTCGACGCATGAAAGAAGCCGCTTATCCCCGCTCGGAAGGCATTGCCATCGCGATCGAGCTGATACAGCAAGTCCTCGAAATCGACGGCGTAAAGGGAGTTCATGTCCAGGCGATCGAATGGGAGTCCGCGGTGAAAGACGTCGTCGACGGCGCGGGGCTTTTGCCACGACCGAAAGTATAGGAAGATAAAACACGATGCCGAAGAAGTATCACGTTGCGGCGCAGCTGATGCCGCCCCGGTTCGTTCCGGTGCCCAAGTACTCGATGATAGAAAAAGAGGGATGCCTGGGGTGCCTGGAGTGCGCCAAGCGCGATTGCGTATATGAGGTGTACGAGAACCGCAGTTTCCATCCCGGGCAGATGATCGATTCGATTGACTATCTCTGCCAGAACTGCCTGCGCTGCATACAGGGATGCAAGAACGATCTCATCACAAAGATGAAGAATCCCGATTTCGAGGCGCTCGGGGATGAGTATTGGAAACCCGAGATCATCGCCACGCTGTGGGAGCAGGCCACAAACGGTAAGATTCCCGTCTCCGGCGCGGGATACAACGGGCTTTTCACCGGCCCGGGATTCGACTCGATGTGGACGGATATGTCCGAGATCGTTCGGCCCACGCGCGACGGGATACACGGGCGCGAGTACATCAGCACGTCGGTCAACATCGGCCGCAAATTGATTCAGCTCGAGTTCGACGCCGACGGCGACCTTTGTTCCGACCCGCCTCCGCAGGTCGAGCTGCCCATCCCCATCATTTTCGACAGGCTGCCGTTCGGCATTATGAACGACGCGGTGCGAACCGCTTTTGTCAGTGCCGCCGAGATGGTGGACACGATGGTCGTCGTGCCCGAGGAGGATATCGGTTGGAAATTGCTGCCGCACATGGAGAGCATCATCCCACTGCTCTCATCAACGGAATTTGAGAATGATCACATCAAGGAGATCGTCGGCCGCGCGAGGATGGTCGAGATCGAGGACGGGCCGGACGTCATGGAGCGCGCCGGCAAGATAAAAGATTTCCATGCATCGACCGTGGTGTCGATACGCATGCAGACGGGAAGTAATATATCGAACCGCGTCGCGGAGCTTACGGGCAGGGGCGCCGAGGTCATCCACCTCGTCGCAGACTGGCAGGGTTTGACCCCGGGGGGCGACGAGCCCGACTCGGGCCGAAGGTTCATCAAAGACGTGCTGCGGGACGTGCATCTGCATCTGATCGACAAGGCCGTCCGCGACGAAGTCACCATCATCGCCGGCGGCGGCATCGCCATGGCGGAACACGTCGCAAAGGCGATAATCTGCGGCGCGAACCTCGTCGGCGTGGATCTTGCGCTCGAGGTCGCAATGGAATGTCGCGCGTGCAAGCGATGCACCCGCGGCATGAGCTGTCCCGTCGAGATCGGCGCCATCGATCCCGAGTGGGGCACGCTCAGGATTCGCAACCTCATGTGCTCGTGGCACTCGCAACTGATCGAGGTGCTGGGCGCGATGGGGCTGCGCGAGGTCAGGCGGCTGAGAGGCGAGGTGGGCCGCGCGCTGTTTTACGAAGATCTGGAACAGGAGGCTTTCGGCGATGTCAGAGTCGCCCCGGACAACTACAGAGCTTGAGAGCGAGCATGCGCACCTGACCGGGCGCGAGGCCGTATTGACGCCGTCGCGCTTCCGCAACCGGGTGTCCAAATATCGCGTATACCGCGGCGGCGCCTGCACGGCCTGCGGCAAATGCGCCGAGCTTTGCCCCTATGGAGTCCACGTGCAAAGCGGCGACAGGATGCTCAGGCCGAGAGAATGGCTTTGCATAGGCGGCTCGTGCAGCAAGAACGATTTCTATTGCATCGATCAGTGCCCGGTAGCGGCGCTCTCGCTGGGCGAAAACCCGCTGTACGAAACGGTAGGCGACCCGCGCTGGCCGGCGGACATGCTGCTCGCCACGTGGGTAATGGCCGAGACCGGCGACGTACCGGACGGCGGCCTCGAGTACGAGTTCGGTCGCTGCGGCGGCGGTTTCGACACGCTGGCATTCGACTTTCCGTCCTCCCCGCCGGCAGGCGTCGAGGAGGAGGAGATCGATCTCGGAATCGAGCTGAACAGGCGCGACGACGACGCATATCGCATCAGAATCGACATTCCCGTGTACGGCGGCGGCATGTCGTTCGGCTCGGTAAGCCGAAACACAATGGTTGCGCGCGCGATCGCGGCCGAGAACTGGAACACATTTACCTGCACGGGCGAGGGCGGCTATCCGGACGCGCTCGTGCCGTACGCAAAACATGTCATTACGCAAGTGGCGACAGGGCTGTTCGGCGTGCGCGAGGAGACGATCCAGCGCGCCCCGATAATCGAGTTCAAATACGCGCAGGGCGCCAAGCCGGGGCTCGGCGGACACCTGCTCGGAGACAAGGTCACGCCCGAAGTCGCCGAGATGCGCGAGGCCGTCGTGGGAAGCGCGCTGTTTTCGCCGTTCCCGTTTCACTCGGTCTACTCGGTCGAGGATCATAAGAAGCACATCGACTGGATAAAGGCGATGAGCCCGAAGTCGCTCGTCTCGGCAAAGGTGTCGACGCCGACGGACGTCGACATGGTCGCGGTCGGAAGCTATTACGCCGACTGCCACATCATCCACATCGACGGCAGCTACGGCGGTACCGGCGCGGCCCCCGATATTGCCAAGAAGAACATCGCGATGCCCATCGAATACGCGATCCCGAAGGTGCATAATTTCCTTGTTGAGGAAGGCGTCCGTGACCGCATCACGCTGATAGCGTCGGGCGGCATCCGCAACCCGTGGGACCTCGCCAAGGCAGTCGCACTCGGCGCCGACGGTGTCGTGATAGGCACGGCCGAGATGGTCGCGCTCGAATGCATTCGATGCTCGCGATGCGAGAGCGGCCGCGGGTGCGCGCGCGGGATCGCCACGACGGACCCTGAACTCTCGCAGCTCGTCCCGATCGAATACGCGGCCCGCCGCCTCACGAACCTGTATGCGGCGTGGTCGAAGGAACTGAAAAGGATACTCAGGCGTCTGGGCATGCGCAATATAAAGGCGCTTGTCGGCCGAACCGACCTGCTTATGCGCCTCAAATAGCGGGCGTCGAATCTACGAAGACGTCGGGCGGCCATATGAAAGGAAAGGTCATGTGAGGCTGCAAAGCAGGTTCACATAACCGATGGTTTCTCTCTTTTTGCTTCCTTTTCTCTCTTTCGCAAACAGAGGAAAAGAAGAGAAAAAAATGTAGAAATGAACAATACAGCTCGAAACATACTCAATTCCAGGACGAAGCTGCACGAGGGGATGCCGCGCACTACCATCCGCAAGGAGGCCGAAGAGGGTGGATGCGGCGTCGTCGGTTTCGCATGCAGCATACCCGTGGGCGGGCGTCATATATATGAGCCGTCGTGCCAGATGCACAACCGCGGCAACGGCAAGGGCGGCGGCATAGCGGCCGTCGGCTTCGTCCCTGAGCAGATGGGCGTCAGCCGCGAGGTGCTCGATTCGCATTACATACTCCAGGTCGGACTGCTCGACATCGAGGCGCGCGATTCGGTCGAGAAGGAATTCATCCTGCCGCATTTTGACATTGCGGCGGCAGACATGCTGCCCACGGTGGACGATTACCGCGACATAGAAGGACTGGAGGTGCGCCCGCCCGACGTGCTCCGATGTCTTGTCAGGGTCAAGCCCGACGCGCTCGACGGCTTCATCAAAGAGAACAAGCTCGACGGTATCGACCGGCGCGCCGCCGAAGAGGAATTCGTCTACCAGAACAGCTACAAGCTGAACCGGAAGCACTACGCGGCGCTGGGAGAAAAAAAGGCGTTTGTGCTCTCGCACGGACGCAACATGATGATCCTCAAGATCGTCGGATTCGCCGAGAAGCTGGCCCAGTACTACATGCTCGAGGACTTCAAGGCGCATTGCTGGATCGCCCACCAGCGCTACCCGACCAAGGGACGGGTCTGGCACCCCGGCGGCGCCCATCCGTTCATCGGCATGAACGAGGCGCTCGTGCACAATGGCGATTTCGCCAACTATCACTCGGTCAGCGAATACCTGAAGATTCGCAACGTGTACCCGCTTTTCCTCACAGACACCGAGGTCTCGGTCCTGTTGTTCGATCTCTGGAAACGAACTTATCGCTACCCGCTGGAATACGTGATCGAGGCGATGGCGCCGACGACCGAACTCGACTTCGACCGGCTGCCGGTCGAGAAACAGCGCATATACGGTCATATCCCGGCCTCTCACATGAACGGCTCGCCCGACGGACCGTGGTTCTTCATCATCGCTCGCAACGACGTCGAGGCCGGAAAGTTCCAGTTGATCGGCGTCACCGACACGGCCATGCTCAGGCCGCAGGTGTTCGCGCTCTCGAGCGGCGAGGTCGAGATCGGCATTTGCTGCTCGGAAAAGCAGGCCATCGACGCCACACTCCACTCGCTCGCCGCGGAGGACCCGCGCTTTCATCCGATCGCCGACAAATACTGGAACGCGCGCGGCGGCAGCCACACCGACGGCGGCGCTTTCATCTTCACGCTATCGGGCGAGGGCGAGGACAGAAAGCTTACCTGCACGGACAAGTTCGGCGTCGAGGTCGTGCTGCCTTCCGGGAAAAAGCATCGCGACCGCACCGCCGAGATCGTCGCGCCCGCGGGTGAGAAAGATATCCTTTCAAGTGTAAGGAGTTTCTTAGACAAACAGGATTCGGAGGGACTCTTTCAGTGGGTCAAGCGGGAGCTTGTGGCATGGGATTACAATACGCTCGGATGGACCCTTTTTGAAACGGCGCGCGCGGCCGCCAGGGCCGACGCCGACCGCGCAACGGCCATAACGGCGCTGACACTGCTGAATGACAGGCGGTTCCCGACGGGCGACAAAAAGCGCAGCTCGGTGCTGGAGCTGGTCCGCGACGCGCTCCATAGGATTTTTCGCGAATGCCCCCCCATCGGGGAAAACTCCGAGGCTCGCTATCGCTCTATCGATTGGGAAACACGCGATCAACTGCGCTCGCCCCGCGGCGGCGAGCGGACGCTCGTGCTCGATGCCGCCGGATTCGCACCCGAGGGGCTCGACTGCCACTCGCATCTTTTGGTCGAGGCTTATAAGCTGGGTTGGAAGAGGTTCATCGCATACGGTTTCAAGGGCGAGCGTTTCTCCGGCTGCGGCTTCGGGCCGAGCACCGAGGGCGTCGTCATCGACCTGTACGACAGCACGGGCGATTATATCGCCTCCGGGATCGACGGCATGGAGATGTACGTGCACGGCAACGCCCAGGACCAACTCGCGCAGATCATAAAATCGGGCAAGCTGGTCGTTTACGGCGACGTGGGGCAGACCTTCATGTACGGCGCCAAGGGCGCGTCTGTCTACGTCATGGGAAACGCCGCGGGCAGGCCGCTCATCAACGCCGCCGGCAAACCGCGGGTCGTGATCAACGGGACGTGCCTCGATTTTCTTGCCGAATCCTTCATGGCGGGTGACGCTCTCAATGGAGGCGGCTTCGTCGTTTTGAACGCCGTCGAGTTCGACGAAGAGGGCGGCGTGCGCGAAAAGCAACTCTCGTATCCCGGCTCGAACCTATTCTCGCTGGCCTCGGGCGGGGCCATATACGTCAGGGATCCGCACCGTCATGTCTCGGAAGATCAGCTCAACGGCGGCGAACTCGTTCCGATGTCGGAGGAGGACTGGGAGCTGATCCTGCCTTACCTCGAGGAGAACGAGCGGCTTTTCGGCATATCGATAACCGAGCACCTGCTCACAGTGGGCGGAAAGCGGAGACGTCCGCAAGACGTCTACCGCAAAGTGCGCCCCGTCAAACTGGCCGTCCTCACGGAGATCGACGATTCCGATTAAAGGGGAGCGTGACCGCGGGCGGGACGCCGGACGTCGATGCGCGCTCGCGGGGACTGTTTTGGTCATGAGCCAACGCGCCTGCAAGATCATAGACTTGGGACTTCGTCCGTACGCGGAGGCCTATGCCTTCCAGAAAAAGCTCGTCGAGTCGAAATTCGAGGGAGCCGACACCGACACGCTGATACTCGTCGAACACCCTCCTGTAATCACGCTCGGGCGCAGGGGGCGCAGGGAGAACATCTGCGCGTCGCCGCGGGCGCTGGAATCGGCCGGGCTGGAAGTCATCGAGGCGGATCGCGGCGGCGACGTCACATACCATGGTCCGGGCCAGATAGTGGGCTACCCGATAGTCGACCTCAGGCGCCATAAGGAAGACGTCCACTGGATGCTGAGGCGTCTCGAGGCGGTGATCGTGGCCGCCCTTGAGGGCTGGGGGATACTTGCGGGAACTCGGCAGGGGTTGACAGGCGTCTGGGTGGGGAATGCAAAGATTGCGGCCATCGGCATAGGCATCACTCGCTGGATATCCTTCCACGGATTCGCCATCAATGTTGCGCCCGATATGACGCATTTTGAGCTGATAATTCCCTGCGGCCTCAAGGGGAGGTCCGTTACGTGCATGCGCGATCTGCTGGGCGAGGAGCCGGATATGAGCGAAGTCAAGCGAGAGGTGGCGGAGCGTTTCTGCGAAGTATTCGGGCTTGAGCTGAGCAGCGCTTGATTTTGGGGACTTTTGCGGCTATGATATATTTAACGGATTTGCCGCTCTGAGCGAGGTTTTTATGCGAGCCAGGATAAAAAACGTATTCGAGCAGATGGTGTTGCTCAAGGCTTCGGATTGCTTCCTGAAGTTCGAGGAAAAACCATTTTTCCGGGTCACCGGGGAAATAAGAAAGACCAAGTTCGACGCCGTCAGCGACGAAGACATGCGCGGGTTCATGGAAGAAGTGATGACCGAATTCCAGCGCGAACGCTTCGCGCAGGACCCCGACCTGGACCTGGCCTACAACACCGAAAGCGGCAACCGGTTTCGGATCAACGTGTTCAGGCAGCGTGGCCACATCGGCATGGTCATCCGGCTCATTCCATCCGAGAATCTTAGTTTCGACTTTCTCCACCTGCCCCCTGTCATCAAGGAGTTCGCCGAGTTGTCACGCGGGCTTGTGATCGTCTCGGGCGCGACCGGCAGCGGAAAAACGACCACGCAGGCCGCGATAATCGACCATATCAACACCAACTTTCGCAAGCATGTGGTAACGGTCGAAGACCCTGTGGAATTCATCCATTACGACAAGAAGAGCATAATAAACCAGCGCGAAGTGGGATACGACACCAACTCGTTCGCCGACGCGCTCAAGCATGTTGTCAGGCAGAGCCCCGACGTTATTCTCATCGGCGAGATGCGCGACCTCGATACGATGATCGTGGCGCTCTCGGCCGCACAGACGGGGCACCTTGTGATTACAACCCTTCACAACGTCGACACCTCGCAGACGCTCGACAGGATCATCAATTATTTCCCCGAGTACATGAGACACCAGATTCGGCTCGAGCTGTCGCTCTGCCTCGCGGGCGTTGTCTGCCAGCGGCTGCTTCCGCGCAAGGACGGACGCGGACGCATCCCGGCCATGGAAATAATGCGGAATTCGCCTGTCATAAAGAAGCTGCTTCTGGAAGGCAATACCCAGTCGATACCCGAGTACATAAAAGAGGGCCGCGAGTTCGGCATGCAGACGTTCAACCAATCCCTGCTCGACCTTTTCAACGAGGGCCTGGTCACCTACGAGGACGCGCTGCAGACGGCGTCCAACAGAGAGGAGTTCAAGCTCAATGCGCAGGGAATGTTTACGGGCACAGAGGCCCTGAGAGCAGGGCGAGCCGGAGACTTGTACTAGGAGATCAACATGGAGGTTTATAGGCCCAAGCCGTCCGAATCCGATGAGATCGAGAGCAGTGGCGCTGTTGACATGAAAAGTCTTTTCGAGCTGGTTGTGATGCGCAAGGCGTCTGACCTTTTGCTGACCGCCGGCGCGCCGCCGCTGCTCAGGGTCAACGGCGAACTCAAGGCGACGGAATATCCTGAAATGACACCCGAGGATAACAAGCGCCTCGTGTACAGCATCCTGTCCGACGAGCAAAAAGGGGTTTTCGAGGAAACTCGCGAACTGGACATGTCGATAGGTGTGTCCGGCGGCCACCGGTTCCGGGTCAACGTGTACATGCAGAAGGGCTGTGTCACAGCCGCGATGAGGGCCATTCCGGAACATATGCCGGCTCTGGACAGTCTCGGTCTTCCCAAGATCGTCGGCAAGCTCGCGTTCAGACCGCAGGGCCTGATCCTTGTGACCGGGCCGACCGGCCACGGCAAGACGACGACTCAGGCCGCTATGATTGACCTTATCAATGCGCACAAGCGCTGCCACATCATCACCGTCGAGGACCCGATAGAATATGTGCACAACCACAAGAAATCGGT